>JAEUPE010000220.1 GCA_016790435.1 Rubrivivax sp.
GGGCACCTACGGGCAGAAGGCCTACGACCTGACCGTGATCTCGCATGTCGAGCCGCTCGACTTCGGCAACTTCGCGCGCCCGGGCTACTACTGGAACTACGAGAGCGCCAAGTTCAACGAGCTGTGGGGCCGCATCCAGGCGACCGTGAAGCCCGAGGAGCGCAACCGGCTGATGGGCGACGCGCAGCGCATGGTGGCCGAGGAGGCCGTGCTGGCCTACCTGTACCAGCCGACCTGGATCACCGTGGCCAACGCACGCGTGAAGGGGCTGTGGAAGGACGTGCCGCTCTTCGTCAACGACCTGGGGGCGATGAGCTGGCAGTGAGGCCCCTCGTGGGCCGTTCGCGGGCGCCTCTGGGAGGGAGCGGTCGGCCGGCGCTCGGGCAAGTGGCCTGGCAAGTGAGCGCACCGCACGTCGCCTGAAGTCGAAGCGCCGGCCGCGCCGGCGCTTCGGCTGTTCAGCGGCTCAGCGGGGGGTCCCAGCCCCCTTCGCGCGCTCTTCGCGCTCGCGGCGCGCAAGTGCGATCTGCGACTCGAAGTCGCCCAGCGCGAGGCCCTTGAGGGCACAGAAGTTGGCCGCCGTCAACGGCGAGCCCTCGAAGCTGCGCAGCAGCACGGCGCGCTCGCGTCGCGCGGGATCCTCGGGCAAGGTCGCAGCGGCCGATTCGGCGCCTTCGTGATGCGCATGTCGGGGCCGCTGCGGGGCATTTGCCGGCACCTGCGGCCCGGCGGGTCGCTGCGGCGGGCCCGGCCGATCCGGACCGCCTCGCCGATCGGCATGGCCAGGCCGCGGCGAGCGATCGGGGCGGCCTGGTGCGCCAGGCCGCGCAGCGCCTTGAGGCCCCGTCCCCGGCGGCGCATCGCGACCCTGGCGGTGCGGTTGACCGTGGCGCGAGGGGTGCGGCGATCGCGGGCCCGGCCGATCGGGGCGAGGGCCGCGGTCGGGTCGCGCGGCACCGTCCGTGCGAGGCGACGCCGTCGAGGAGGCCTCCGCGGTGCCGGTGTCGGCCGCAGGCATGGCGCCCGGCCCGCGCGGCCGGCCGCGCCCCGATGGACGCGCCGCTGCTGTGCCCGGCCTTGGCAGACCACCCTCTCGCGGCAGCCCGGCCCCCCCCCGCGCCGCTCCCCCGGCCTCTCCTCCGACGCCACGCCCCGCCTCACGCGACTGAGGCCGCCCCTGCGCGCGGCGCTGCATCACGATCTGACGCCGGCGCTCGAGCTCGGCCTTGGCCGCCTCCATGTGCTCGGCAGCCACTTCGCCCGCGGGCTCGCCGTCGAGGTCGAAGCGCTGGCCCGAGGCCACCAGCGCGCGGATGTAGGCTGTGCTGGTGGTGTGGCGGTGCAGGAAGATCGACAGCTGCTTCTTCGTGAAGGCGCCGGGCGCGCGCTGCTGGATGTCGGCCTGCACGCGCAGCTTGATCGGCCGCGGCTGCCCCAGCGCGAACAGCGCCGGAAACAGCCCGGCCAGCGCCGCGGCCGTCTCGGCCAGCGTGGGCTCGGGCGTCGCTGGCGTGGGTGGGCTGTTGTTGCCCGGAGCCGCCTCCTGGGCCGGCTCCTGGGCCGGCTCCGGGGCGGCCTCCGAGTCCCGCGCGACCTCCGCAGTGGCAGGCAGCGTGGCCGCCGGCGGCACTGCGTCTGTTGCGGCCCCGATCTCCGCGGGTGCTTGCTCCTGCGCGACCGGTGCGTTCTGCGCCGGCTGCGGCGCGTCTGCCGATCCGGCGGGCGCGGCGCTGTGCGCTGCTACGCCAGGCGCAGCCGCGTCGCCGGCGTTCCCGGCATCTTTGGCGTTGCCCACTTCACCCAGGTCGCCCACGTCGCCCGCACCCATGGCCCCGGCCGCCGGCGGCACGTCTTCCGCCGGCGTCGCAGCCGGCTTGTTCTCCTCGGCGGGCGTCTCGTTCTCTTTTTCGCGCATGGGCGGCATTTTCACGCGCGGCGCCCGCGGCGGGCGTCCGGCGCGGCGCGTTAGCAACGGGTTCGCTCGCGGCGCTGGCGTCAAGGCCTCGCCAGGATGCGTGGCTCGATCAGCGACGAGTCGGCCTGCACGAGGCCGGGCGGATGGCGGTGCCCGGCCAGATGGTCGTCGATGCAGCGCATCACCAGCGGGCTGCGGTGGCGCGCCGCCTCGCGCGCGATCTCCTCGCGCGTCAGCCACAGCGTGCGCACGATCCCGGTGTCGAGCGCGCGCCCGGGCAGCGGCTCACCGACGCGTCCGGAGTAGGCGAAGCGCAGGTAGGTGATGTCTTCCGCCTCGCTCGCCACGCCCGCACCTGCCCCCGCCGCGACGACCGCCGGCCGCACGAAGCGCGCCAGGTAGACGCCGAGCAGCGCCTCGGGCACGAAGGTGCGCGCCGTCTCTTCCAGTGCCTCGCGCACCACGGCCTGCAGCGGCGTCTCGCCGGGCTCGAGGTGGCCGGCCGGGTTGTTGAGGCGCAAGCCCTCGGGCGTGTGCTCCTCGACGAGCAGGAAGCGGCCCTCGTGCTCGATCACGGCGGCCACTGTGACGCTCGGGCGCCAGCGCTCGTTCATCTTCCCCCTCCCGGTGGTCTTCGCAGGCCGGCTCGCCTCGGGCGCCGGCAACGCGCACGGGTGCGCCCTGAATCGGCTGGCGCAATGCTAGCCCGGGGCAGCCACGGGGGAGGCGACCCTCGCCGTTGTGATAGCTTCGCTCGCCCGCGCGACGCCGCCGCGCGCGGCATTCGAAAGAACATTCGAAGAACGAGAGGGCCTTGCCAAACGTTGCCTCGGCGCTCGCCGAGGATCGTCGCCACCGACCGGCGAACGTCGCAAGGCGTCAAGACAACCGAGGAGTGAGTTTCATGGCTTTGCTGATCGGCGTTCCCAAGGAAACTGCGGCGGGCGAGAAGCGCGTCGCCACGGTGCCCGAGGTGGTGGAGAAGCTCATCAAGCTGGGCTTCTCGGTGGCCGTGGAGAGTGGGGCCGGCGACGGCGCGAACTGCGCCGACGACACCTACCGCGCCGCCGGGGCCGAGGTGGTGCCCACGGCCGCCGCGCTGTGGGCGAAGGCCGACATCGTCTTCAAGGTGCGCCCGCCGAGCCCGGCCGAAGTGGCGCTGATGCGCGAAGGCGGCACGCTCATCGGTTTCGTCTGGCCGGCACAGAACCCCGAGCTCATGCAGCAGCTGGCGGCCAAGCGCGCCACGGTGCTGGCGATCGACGCGCTGCCACGCCAGCTATCACGCGCGCAGAAGATGGACGCGCTCACCTCGCAGGCCGGCGTCAGCGGCTACCGCGCCGTCATCGAGGCGGCCAACGCCTTCGGCCGCTTCTTCAACGGCCAGATCACCGCCGCCGGCAAGGTGCCGCCGGCCAAGGTCTTCATCGCCGGCGCCGGCGTGGCGGGGCTGGCCGCCATCGGCACGGCCGCCAACCTGGGTGCCATCGTGCGCGCCAACGACACGCGCGCCGAGGTCGCCGACCAGGTGGTGTCGCTCGGCGGCGAGTTCGTCAAGGTCGACTACGAGGAGGAAGGCTCGGGCGGCGGCGGCTACGCCAAGGTCATGAGCGAGGGCTTCCAGGCCGCGCAGCGAGAGATGTACGCGAAGCAGGCGCGCGAGGTGGACATCATCATCACCACCGCGCTGATCCCGGGCAAGCCGGCGCCCAAGCTCCTCACCGCCGAGATGGTGAGGAGCATGAGGCCCGGCAGCGTCATCGTCGACATGGCGGCTGAGCAGGGCGGCAACTGCGAGCTTACCGAGCCCGGCCAGGCCGTGGTGAAGCACGGCGTCACCATCGTCGGCTACACCGACCTCGCCAGCCGCCTGGCCAAGCAGAGCTCGACGCTGTACTCCAACAACCTGCTGCGCCTGACCGAGGAGCTGTGCAAGACCAAGGACGGCACGGTCAACGTCAACTTCGAGGACGACGCGATCCGCGGCCTCACGGTCATCAAGGAGGGCACGGTCACCTGGCCGGCGCCGCCGATCAAGATGCCGGCCGCGCCCCCCAAGCCGCCTGCCGCCGCCCCGGCGCCCAAGGGCCACGGCCATGGCAGCAGCGAGCCGATGTCGGCCCAGTCCCTGGCCATCGTGTTCGGGGTCGGCGCGCTGCTGTTCCTGTTGGTGGGCGCCTACGCACCGGCGTCGTTCCTGTCGCACTTCACCGTGTTCGTGCTCGCCTGCTTCGTCGGCTACATGGTGGTGTGGAACGTCACGCCCGCGCTGCACACGCCGCTCATGAGCGTGACCAACGCGATCTCCTCGATCATCGCCATCGGCGCGCTGGTGCAGGTGGCGCCGCCGCTCGATGCGGCGGGCGCGGCCAACAGGCCGAACGCGCTCATCCTCGGTCTGGCGGTCGTCGCCCTCGCGCTGACGGCCATCAACATGTTCGGCGGCTTCGCGGTGACGCGGCGCATGCTGGCCATGTTCCGCAAGTGAACCGCAAGTGAGCAAGACCAAGAAGAAGGAGCCGCGGACATGACAGCCAGCCTCGCCACCGTCGCCTACATCGGCGCCACCATCCTCTTCATCCTGAGCCTCGGCGGGCTCTCGAACCCCGAGACCGCGCGCCGCGGCAACGCCTTCGGCATCATCGGCATGACCATCGCCGTGCTGGCCACGGTGCTTGGCCCGCGCGTCACCGCGGCGGGCATCCCGTGGATCGTCGGCGCCCTCGTCGTCGGCGGGGCCATCGGCCTCTATGCCGCGAAGAAGGTGCAGATGACGCAGATGCCCGAGCTCGTGGCGCTCATGCACAGCCTCGTGGGCCTGGCGGCCTGCCTGGTGGGCTTCGCGAGCTACGTCGACACCTCGACCGTGTTCCCGACCCCGGCCGAGAAGGCCATCCACGAGATCGAGATCTACGTCGGCATCCTCATCGGCGCGGTCACGTTCTCCGGCTC
>JAEUPE010000237.1 GCA_016790435.1 Rubrivivax sp.
GTGAAGGAGTTCGTCGCCGCCTACCAGAAGCAGTTCCCGGGCATGGCCATCCAGGTGCCGGGCAACGTCTTCCACAACGGCTACATGGCCACGCGCGAGCTGCTGCGTTGCGTGCAGGAGGCCGGCACGACCAACAACCTCGCGGTCATCAAGAAACTCGAGGGCCGCCGCATGAGCGCACGCGACCGCCTGCAGCACTTCGACGCCTGGATCGACCCGGCCACGCACCAGTGCCAGCAGACCATCTACCTGGCCAGCTACAACGACACGCCAGCCGAGAAGAACGACATCTTCAAGATCCTGGCGCAGAGCGAGCCGAAGGACGTCGTCGACACCGGCGCCGCCATCTGCAAGCTGGAGTCGTACGAGGCGACGCCGAGCTACGAGCGCTGAGCACGAAGGCAACGCCGCCACGCCGACCACCACACCGCCAAACGCCCCGGCACGCCATGCTCGACCTGCTGCCGTACCTCGTGAACGGCCTGGCGCTGGGGCTGCTCTTCGCGCTCATCGCGCTCGGCTTCATGCTCATCGTCGGCGTGATGGAGACCATCAACCTGGCGCACGGGTCGCTCTTCGCGCTCGGCATGTACGCGGCGCTCTTCGTCGCCGCGCCCAAGCTCGGCTGGTTCCCCGAGGCGCAGGCGGCGTACCTGGCGCTGCCGGTGGCAGCGCGCTACGCCATCGCGCTGTTCGCGGCGCCGGTGCTCGTGGGCCTGTTCGGGTTGCTGCTGGAGCTGTGCCTGCGCCGCACCTACGGCCGCGACCCGCTGTACGGCCTCTTGCTCACGTTCGGCGCGGCGCTGGTCATCGAAGAGGGCATCCGCCTGCTGTGGGGCAGCAACGAGCAGCAGCTGCCGCTGCCGGCGGCGATCTCCGGCGCGTTCGTCATGGGCGAGCTGATCTACTCGACCTACCGCTTCTACGCCAGCGCCTTCGCCATCGTCGCCATCGGCGCGCTCTGGGCCTTCCTCGAGAAGACACCCTACGGCGCCATCATCAAGGCCGGCGCGCACGACAGCGAGATGGTGCGCGCGCTCGGCATCAACCTCGGCCGCCTGCGCTCCGCGGTGTTCGCGCTCGGCGTCGCGCTGGCTGCGCTGGCCGGCGTGGTGATGGCGCCGATCTGGGGCATCCGGCCGCAGGTGGGCGTCGATGCCGTGGTGCCGGCCTTCCTCGTCATCGTGCTCGGCGGCGTCGGCTCGCTCTGGGGCGCGGTGCTGGCCGGGTTGCTGGTCGGCATGGTGGTGGGCTTGAGCGCGGCCTTCGCCTCGGAGTGGTCGCTGATGTCGATGTACCTGCTCTTCATCGGTGTCGTCACCTTCCGCGCCCGCGGCCTCTTCGGCCGCAAGAGCATCCTGGACACCTGATCGATGACCGACCCGACTCTCTTCAGCCTCGCCGGCCGCGTCGCCTACCTGCCCGGCGGTTATGGCGACATCGGCCAGGCGCTGGCCTGGGGCCTGGCGCGCGCCGGGGCCAGCGTGGCCGTGTCCGGGCGCGACGCGGCCAAGGCACAGGCGCTGGCCGCCGCACTGCAGGCGGCCGGCCACGAGGCCCTGGGCCTGGCGATGGATGCGCACGACGTCGGCAGCATCCGCGGCGCGGTCGACCGCGTGGCGCAACACTTCAGCCACCTCGACCTGCTCGTCAACTGCGTCGGCATCCAGCGCGAGCAGCGGCTGGCCGATGTCAGCGAGGAGGCCTTCGACGAGATCGTGCAGGTCAACCTGAAGGCCGCGATGTTCGTCGCCCAGGCGGCGGCGGTGCACCAGGCGGCGGCGGTCGCGGCCGGTCGCGCGCCGGGGCGCCAGGTGCACCTGCTATCGGTGCGGGCGCAACTGGGCATGCGCGACCGCGGCTACTCGGCCTACTGCGCCACCAAGGGCGCGCTGGTGATGCTGATCAAGCAGCACGCGGTGGAGCTGTGCGCGCACGGCATCACAGTGAACGGCGTCGCGCCCACCGTGGTGCGCGGCGAGATGGCCCGCCACTGGCTGGCCAACCCGGAGGTGCACGCGCGCCTGATGCAGCGCATCCCGCTCGGGCGCGTCGCCGAGCCCGAAGACCTGGTCGGGCCGGTGCTCTTCTTCTGCAGCCCGTCCGCCGCCTTCGTGACGGGGCAGGTGCTCTACCTCGATGGCGGGTTGACGGCCACGCAATAGACAGCGCTGACGTCGGCGCCGCTGACGTCGGCACCGCCAACGTCGGCACCGGTTCGATGGCGGCTTCGGGCCCCGGGTCAACCGGCCGGGCCCTTTCCTCCGCCCGACACTACTGCTTCGCGCCCTCGCTCAGCCGCCGGCCCAGCGACACCGCGTAGGGCGCAGCGCGCGCCGCCAGCATCGGGTCGGCCGACGGCTCCACGCCCTTGGGCAGCACCATCGGGTTGTAGGTGATGGTGAGGCACGGCCCGCTCGCATCGGGCGACACCGACTTGATCGTCAGGCGGCCGAGGCTGACCTTCTTGCGGTCCTCGGGCAACGGCGTCACGGCGCTGTCGAGGCGGTCGCCGGCCTGCGCGAGCTGGAAGTTGAAGTCGAAGGCCACGCCGCCGGCCGCCACGCGCTGGCGCAGGTCGTCGAACAGGAAGTCGGCGCCCTTGGCCTTGGCTTCTTCGTCGCTCAGGCCCAGCGTGCCGCCGACCGGCTCGAAGAGCCACTTGCCGAACTGCTTCTTGCCACCGGCGTCGACGAGGCCGAAGGCGTGCACGCCCCAGTAGTTGACCTTGCCGAAGCTGGCCGGCACGGGCTGGCTGGCGAAGTACTTGCCCTGCAGCAGCACCTCGGGGTTGGCATCGGCGAAGGCCTTGACCTTGTCGGGGTCGGGCTTCTTCGTCATCGGGTCGGGCGTCAGCGACTGCAGGCGGCCGAGGAACTGCTGCGGCGTGGCGGCGCCGAACACCGGCGCCGAGATGTTGCCCATCTGCCAGGACTCGCCCGGCAGGTCGAAATGCAGCGCCATGTTGCGCTGGCTGCGTGCGTTGTCGGGCGCCTTCGGGTTGCCGCCGCCGACCGAGAAGCGCACCACCACCGGCACCGGCCGGCCGCTGAACGCCGACGACGAGGAAAGCGCGCGGCCATCGGCGCTGCCGACGAACTCGCCGACCGCGCACACGCCCTTGGCGCCGGAACGGCGGAAGCCTTCGAACTTGCCGCCGGCACGCTCGAAGGTGTCGATCATCGTGCTCGGGTCGACCGGCGTGGCTTGCATGCCTTGCGCGAAGGCGGGCGTGCCGAGGGCGCCGGCCGCGGCGGCCACGGAGGCGAGCAGCAGGCGCCGCGGGGCGTTTCTGGCGTTCATGGGCATGAGTGGGTCCTTGACGGATGAAAGGGTGCGAAGAGGGCGCTGCCTGCACCGGCAGCGAGAACTCAGTCGCATCTCGCCCCTCGTCCTTACAGCAAGCCGCCGTGACGCGAGGGGGGTTTGGGGGCGGCCTCGGGCCCGCCGCGGCGTTCAGGTCCCGCAGAACGTCTGGTACGCCGCCGTGACCTGCGCCGGCGCGGGCTCGGCATAACGCGCGAGTTGCGTGTCTTCGACGCAAGGCCGCTGCAGCGCCGACAACAGCCTGTGGAAGAGCGACAGGTCGTCGTGCTCCGACGCGGCGGCAAGCGCCTCCTCGACGCGGTGGTTGCGCGGGATGATCCACGGGTTCACGGCCTGCATGCGCGCGGCCCGCGCCGGGCCGGCTTCGCTGGCGCCCGCGTCCTCCTGCGCACAACGCGCGCGCCAGCGCTCGAGCCAGGGGTTCACGGCCGCTGGCTCGGCAAAGAGCGCGCGCAAGGGGTTCGCATCAGCACCCGCGGCATCGCCCAGGCGCCGCCACGCCAGCGTGAAGTCCACGCCGTGCTGCTGCAGCAGCGTCAACCAGTCGCCAGCCAGGGCCGCGTCGCCGCTGTCGTTGCCACTGTCATTGACGCTGCCGGTGCCGTGGTCATTGCCACCGGTGGTGCCGGTCTGCCGCAGGCCCAGCTTCGTGCGTTGGCCGGCCAGCAGCGCTGCCGCATACAGGGCCGGGAACTCGTCGATCACCTCGGTGACCTGCGCCACCGCCTGCTTCACCTCGGCCTCGTCGTCGCTGCTGGCCATCAGCGGCAGCAGGGCCTCGGCCAGCCGCGCGAGGTTCCAGCGCGCGATGAGCGGCTGGTTGCCGTAGGCATAGCGCCCGCCGTGGTCGATGCTGCTGAACACCGTGGCCGGGTCGTACGCTTCCATGAACGCGCACGGACCGTAGTCGATGGTCTCGCCGGAGATCGTCATGTTGTCGGTGTTCATCACGCCGTGGATGAAGCCGACGTTCATCCATTGCGCGATGAGGTGGGCTTGGCGCCGTGCCACGGCCCGCAGCAGCGCCACGTGGCGGCCGGGCGTGCCTGCGAGTGCCGGGTCGTGGCGTGCGATGGCGTAGTCGGCCAGCCGCTGCAGCTTGTCGAGCTCGCCGCGCGCCGCGAAATACTGGAAGGTGCCCACGCGCAGGTGGCTCGCCGCCACGCGGGTGAGCACCGCGCCGGGGAAGGTGCCTTCCCGATGCACCGGCTCGCCCGTGGCCACGACGGCCAGGGCCCGCGTGGTCGGGATGCCAAGTGCCTGCATGGCCTCGCCGATGAGCACCTCGCGCAGCATAGGCCCGACCGCGGCCTTGCCGTCGCCGCCACGCGAGAAGGGCGTGCGGCCCGAGCCCTTGAAGGCGATGTCGCGGCGCTGGCCGTGGCGGTCGATCACCTCGCCCAGCAGCAGCGCGCGACCGTCACCCAACTGCGGCGAGAAGCCGCCGAACTGGTGCCCGGCATAGGCCTGGGCCAGGGGCGAGGCGCCCTCGGGCACGCGGTTGCCCGCCAGCACGGCCACGGTGTCGTCGTCGGCCGGGCCCAGGCCCAGCTCGTCGGCCAGCGGCTG
>JAEUPE010000243.1 GCA_016790435.1 Rubrivivax sp.
GCAATCGCCCTTGGCGCCGATGGCCATCGACCGCTTCCATGCGCTTGCCCACGGCGACGCGCTGGTGCTCGACAAGTGGTTCACCTTGCAAGCCACGGCGCCCGAGCCGGTGGGCGCGGGCACCGGCAGCGCCTTCACACGCGCGCGCGCCCTGCTGCAGCACCCCGACTTCTCGATGAAGAACCCGAACCGGGTGCGCAGCCTGCTCTTCGGCCTGGCCGGCAGCAACCCGGCCGCCTTCCACCGGGCCGATGCCGCGGGCTACGTGCTCTGGGTCGAGCGGCTGCTCGAGATGGACGCACACAACCCGCAACTGGCCGCGCGCTTCGCCCGCGTCATGGACCGCTGGCGGTCGCTGGCCGAACCCTGGCGCAGCTCGGCGCGCGAGGCCATCGCACGCGTGGCCGCCCGGCCCGACCTCAGCAACGACGTGCGCGAGGTGGTGACGCGCGCGCTCGCCGACGAGCCCGCTGCCTGAACAACCTTCTTTCCGAACCCCTCCTCGACGGCATCATGAGCAAGCGAGTCAGCCTCACCCAGTACCTGGTCGAGAAGCAGCGGGAGGATGGCCGCATCCCCGGCCAGCTTCGGCTGTTGATCGAGGTCGTGGCCCGCGCGTGCAAGCACATCGCCATCTCGGTGAACAAGGGCGCGCTGGGCGACGTGCTCGGCACGGCGGGCAGCGAGAACGTGCAGGGCGAGGTGCAGAAGAAGCTGGACGTCATCGCCAACGAGGTGCTCGTCGAGGCCAACGAGTGGGGCGGCCACCTCGCCGCCATGGCGAGCGAGGAGATGGACAACGTCCACCTCGTTCCAAACCGCTACCCGCAGGGCGAGTACCTGCTGCTGTTCGACCCGCTCGATGGCTCGTCGAACATCGACGTCAACGTCAGCATCGGCACCATCTTCAGCGTGCTGCGCAAGGTGGGACACACGCGCGGCGTCGAAGAGGCCGACTTCCTGCAGCCGGGGCGGCAGCAGGCCGCAGCCGGATACTGCGTCTACGGTCCGCAGACGACGCTGGTGCTGACGGTCGGCGACGGCGTCGCGATGTTCACGCTCGACCGCGAGACGGGCTCCTGGGTGCAGACGGCCGATGGCGTGACCATCCCGGAGGACACCAAGGAGTTCGCCATCAACATGAGCAACCTGCGGCACTGGGCGCCGCCGGTGAAGCGCTACATCGACGAGTGTTTGGCCGGCAAGGACGGCCCGCGCGGCAAGGACTTCAACATGCGCTGGGTGGCGAGCATGGTCGCCGACGTGCACCGCATCCTCAGCCGCGGCGGCATCTTCCTGTACCCGTGGGACAAGCGCGAGCCGGACAAGCCCGGCAAGCTGCGCCTGATGTACGAGGCGAACCCGATGGCCTTCATCGTCGAGCAGGCGGGCGGCATGGCCACCAACGGGCTCGAGCGCATCATGGACATCGTGCCCGGGAAACTGCACGAGCGAGTGAGCGTGGTGCTTGGCTCGCGCAACGAGGTGGCTCGGATCACCGACTACCACCGGGCCGCCGGCTGAACCCGGCCCGCGGATCGCGGTCGCTTGCTGCTCCGAGCGTCAGATCGCGGAGGGTGGAGGCGCGATCCGGAGTCGAACCGGACTAGACGGATTTGCAATCCGTTGCATAACCGCTTTGCTATCGCGCCGCCGGACAACCCGTGCTCCGGAAGCAGAAGGGGAAGCGGCTGCTTCCCCTTCGAACCTCAGAACATGGAGCGGGAAACGAGGCTCGAACTCGCGACCTCAACCTTGGCAAGGTTGCGCTCTACCAACTGAGCTATTCCCGCGTAAGCCTCACATTATAGCGTGAGCTTTGAGACCTTTCCGCAATCAGTGCGGCAGCCCATCGCCCCCCGCCGCTGCAGGCGCCGGCGCCACTGCGGCGCCCTTCGCGGTCGCGTCCGCCGGAGCAACGGGCTCTTCATCCGGCAAGGGCTGCGGGCTCTTCTCGAGCGCCAGGTCCAACACCTGATCGATCCACTTGACGGGAACGATCTCCAGGCGGTCCTTGGCGTTTTCCGGGATGTCCTGCAGGTCCTTGACGTTCTCTTCGGGGATGAGAACCGTCTTCACGCCGCCGCGGTGAGCGGCGAGCAGCTTCTCCTTCAGGCCGCCGATCGCCGTGACCTCGCCGCGCAACGTGATCTCGCCCGTCATCGCGACGTCGGCGCGCACGGGTATGCCGGTGAGCGCGCTCACGAAGGCAGTCGTCATCGCAATGCCGGCGCTCGGCCCGTCCTTGGGCGTCGCGCCATCGGGCACGTGGATGTGGATGTCGCGCTTCTCGAAAAGCTCGTCCTTGATGCCCAGGCGCCGCGAGCGGCTGCGCACCACGGAGCGCGCGGCCTCGACCGACTCCTTCATCACGTCGCCCAGCGAACCGGTGCGGATGATGTTGCCCTTGCCAGGCATCACTGCCGCCTCGATCGTGAGCAGGTCACCGCCGACTTCGGTCCACGCGAGACCGACCACCTGGCCGACCTGATTCTTCTTCTCGGTTCGACCGAAGTCGAACTTGCGCACGCCGAGGAAGTCGTTCAGGTTGTCTTCGGTGACGCTGACCGTGCCCTCGTACTTCTTGAGCTGATGGCCCTTCACCACCTTGCGGCAGATCTTGCTTATTTCACGCTCGAGCGAACTCACGCCGGCCTCGCGCGTGTAGTCGCGGATGATGCCGAGGATGCCGCCTTCGGTGAGCTCGAACTCGCCCTCCTTGACGCCGTTGTTCTTCTGCTGCTTCGGCAGCAGGTAACGCTTGGCGATGTTGAGCTTCTCGTCCTCCGTGTAACCTGCCAGGCGGATGACTTCCATCCGGTCGAGCAGCGCCGGCGGGATGTTCATCGAGTTCGAGGTCGCCACGAACATCACGTCCGACAGGTCGAAGTCGACCTCGACATAGTGGTCGCTGAACGTGTGGTTCTGCTCCGGGTCGAGCACCTCCAGCAGCGCCGAACTCGGATCTCCGCGGAAGTCCATGCCGAGCTTGTCGATCTCGTCGAGCAGGAACAGCGGATTGCGCGTGCCGACCTTGGACAGTGACTGCAGCACCTTGCCCGGCATCGAGCCGATGTAGGTGCGGCGGTGACCGCGGATCTCCGCCTCGTCGCGCATGCCGCCGAGCGCCATGCGCACGTACTTGCGGCCGGTCGCGCGTGCCACGCTCTGGCCGAGCGAGGTCTTGCCCACGCCCGGAGGACCCACGAGGCACAGGATGGGCGCCTTCACCTTGTCGACGCGCTGTTGCACCGCGAGGTACTCGAGGATGCGGTCCTTGACCTTCTCGAGTCCGTAGTGGTCCTCGTTGAGAACGTCCTCGGCGAACGCCAGGTCGTGCTTGATCTTCGTCTTCTTCGCCCAGGGCAGGTTGACGAGGATGTCGATGTAGTTGCGCACCACCGTGGCCTCGGCCGACATGGGCGACATCAGCTTGAGCTTCTTCAGCTCGTTCTCCGCCTTCTTGCGAGCCTCCTTGCTCATCTTGGCGGCCTTGATCTTCTTGTCGAGCTCCTCGAGGTCGGCGCCCTCCTCGCCGTCGCCGAGCTCCTTCTGGATGGCCTTGACCTGCTCGTTGAGGTAGTACTCGCGCTGGCTCTTCTCCATCTGGCGCTTGACGCGGCCACGGATGCGCTTCTCGACCTGCAGGATGTCGACCTCGTGCTCGAGCAACTCGAGCAGCTTCTCCAGGCGCTTGGCCACCTCGAAGAGGTCGAGCACGGACTGCTTGGCCTCGAGCTTGAGCGGCAGGTGCGCGGCGATGGTGTCGGCCAGGCGGCCCGCATCGTCGATGCCTGCGATGCTGGTGAGGATCTCGGGCGGGATCTTCTTGTTCAGCTTGACGTACTGGTCGAAGTGCTGCGTCACGGCGCGGCGCAGGGCTTCGATCTCGGGCGACGCCTCGGTGCTCGGCGGCACGGGCGTCACCTCACCGGTGAAGTAGCCGTCCGTTTCCGTGATGCTCTGCGTGTCGGCGCGCTGCAGGCCCTCCACAAGGACCTTCACCGTGCCGTCGGGCAACTTCAGCATCTGCAGGATGCTGGAGACGCAGCCCACATCGAACATGTCGTCGGCCTTCGGCTCGTCCTTGCCGGCCGCGCGCTGCGCGACGAGCATGATCTGGCGGCCCGACTCCATGGCGGCCTCGAGCGCCTTGATCGATTTCGGCCGCCCCACGAACAGCGGGATGACCATGTGCGGAAAAACGACCACATCGCGCAGCGGCAGCAGCGGCAGCGTGATGGGATCGGCAGGCAGGGGGGTGTGGCCGGACATGGGGACCTCTCTTTCACCGAGCCATCTGGGGCCCGATGGAGCGAATACAAGCGAACCTGGTCAAACGGGCAGGCCGCCCCGAACTCAGGCGCTCGCCTTGTGCTCGCGGTAGACGAGCAGCGGCTTGGCGCCGTCTTCGACGATGTGCTCGTCGATCACGACCTTGGCCACCCGGTCCATGGTGGGCAGGTCGAACATGGTGTCGATGAGAGAGTGTTCGAGGATGGATCGCAGGCCCCGCGCGCCCGTCTTGCGCGCCAGGGCCTTGCGCGCGATCGCGGCTAACGCCGAGGGGCGAATCTCGAGCTCCACCCCGTCCATCGCAAAGAGCTTCTGGTACTGCTTCACGAGCGCGTTCTTCGGCTCGGTGAGGATCTGCACCATCGCGTCCTCGGTAAGTTCGCCGAGCGTGGCGACCACCGGCAGCCGGCCCACCAACTCGGGGATGAGGCCGAACTTGATCAAGTCCTCCGGTTCGACCGAGCGGAACAAGTCGGAAACCTTCTTCTCGCTCTTGCTGTGCACGGTAGCGGCGAAGCCGATCCCCGACTTCTCGGTTCGGTTCTGGATGACCTTCTCGAGGCCGTCGAACGCGCCGCCGCAGATGAACAGGATGTTCGTCGTGTCGATCTGCAGGAAGTCCTGGTTCGGGTGCTTGCGGCCGCCCTGCGGCGGCACGCTCGCCATCGTGCCTTCCACCAGCTTCAGCAGCGCCTGCTGCACACCCTCGCCCGATACGTCGCGCGTGATGCTCGGGTTGTCGGCCTTGCGGCTGATCTTGTCGATCTCGTCGATGTAGACGATGCCGCGCTGCGCCCGCTCGACGTCGTAGTTGCAGTTCTGCAGCAGCTTCTGGATGATGTTCTCGACATCCTCGCCGACGTAGCCCGCCTCGGTGAGCGTGGTCGCATCTGCGATGACGAAAGGAACGTTCAGCAACCGCGCCAACGTCTGCGCCAGCAGCGTCTTGCCCGAGCCCGTGGGGCCGATGAGCAGGATGTTGCTCTTCGTGAGCTCGACCTCGTCCTTGGCGGCATTGCCGCCCATGTGCTTGAGGCGCTTGTAGTGGTTGTAGACAGCCACCGCGAGCGTGCGCTTGGCGACATCCTGACCGATCACGTACTGATCGAGGATCGACTTGATCTCGGTGGGCACCGGCAGGTCGGACTTGCCGGCCTTGGTCACCGGCGCGTCGGCCGGCACCTCGTCACGGATGATGTCGTTGCAAAGCTCGATGCACTCGTCGCAGATGAACACCGACGGGCCGGCGATGAGCTTCTTCACCTCGTGCTGGCTCTTGCCGCAGAACGAGCAGTACAAAACCTTCTCGCTGGAGGCGCCCTTCTTGTCGGCCATGGAGTGCAGTACGCGCGGGGTTGCCTTGAGGATGCAGCCATGATAGCCCATGACCCCGGGGCGTCGCGGGGGCCACAGAGGCCGAAAAAGGGGGGAAAACGACCGCGCCAAGGCGCCTGTGGGCGCCGCGAGCGAAAGCCGGATCAGGTGCGCTTGTCGAGAACCTGGTCGATGAGGCCGTACTCCTTGGCCTCCGCCGGCGACATCCAGTAGTCGCGCTCCATGTCCGCGGCAATTCGCTCCACCGACTGCCCAGTGCGCTCGGCGTAGATCTTGTTGAGCTGCTCGCGCGTCTTGATGATCTCGCGCGCCTGGATCTCGATGTCGCTCGCCTGACCCTGCGCGCCGCCGCTGGGCTGGTGGATCATGATGCGCGAGTTGGGCAACGCGATGCGCTTGCCCTTGGCGCCGGCCATGAGCAGAAAGCTGCCCATGCTCGCGGCCATGCCCATGCACAGCGTGGAGACGTCGGGCTTGATCCAGTTCATCGTGTCGTAGATCGACAGGCCTGCACTGACGCTCCCACCCGGGCTGTTGATGTAGAGGAAGATCTCCTTGTCGGGATTCTCGCTCTCGAGGAACAGCAGCTGCGCGCACACCACGTTGGCCGTGGCATCGCTCACCGGGCCGACGAGGAAGACGATGCGCTCGCGCAGCAGGCGGCTGTAGATGTCGTAGGCGCGCTCGCCGCGCCCCGACTGTTCGATCACCATGGGGACGTAGTTCAGTCCCACGGTCTCCTGCACGCTCATGCTCGGGTCTCCGGTCAGTTCATGGCCCTGGGCACGCGCCTCAGGCCGCCGTCATCAGCTCGTCGAACGGTAGCACCTTGTCGATGACCTTCGCCCGCCCCAGCACGAATTCAGTCACGTTGTTCTCGATCACCACGGCCTCCACCTCGGCCATGCGCTGGCGGTCTCCGAGGTACCAGTTCATCACCTCGGCGGGCTTCTCGTAGCTTTGGCTCATCTCCTCGATGTGCGCACGCAGCTGCTCAGGCTTGGCCTGCAGGTTGTTGGCGCGGACGAGCTCGCCCACCACCAGGCCCAGCCGCACGCGGCGCTCGGCCTGGGGCTTGAAGATGTCGGCCGGGATCTCGGCCTTGTCGGCGTCCTTGACGCCCCGCTGCTTGAGGTCGGCGCGCGCGTTGGCCACCATCCGCTCGGTCTCGTTCTCGACCAGTGAGTTGGGCAGGTCGAGTTCGGCCAGCTTGCTCAGCGCATCCATCACGGCGCCCTTGTTGCGCGCCACGAGGCGGAACTTCACCTCGCGCTCGAGGTTCTTCTTCACGTCGGCACGCAAGCCATCGACCGTGGCGTCCTTGATGCCGAGCACCTTGGCGAAGGCATCGTCGACGGCCGGCATGTGCGGCACCTCGATCTTCTTCACGGTCACCAGGAAATCCGCTTCCTTGCCCGCCACTTCCTTGCCCGCATAGTCGGCCGGGAACTGCAGCGGGAAGGTCTTGCTTTCGCCCACCTTCATGCCGCGCACCGACTGGTCGAACTGCTCCAGCATCTGGCCTTCGCCGATGATGAACTGGAAGGCGTCAGCCTTGCCGCCGGCGAAGGGCTCGCCGTCGATCTTGCCTTCGAAGTCGATGGTCACGCGGTCGCCTTCGGCGGCACCCTCGGCGGCCGGGCGCTGCGCGAAGGTGCGCCGCTGCTTGCGCAGGATGTCGATCGTCCGGTCGATGGCGGCGTCGGTCACCTCGGTTGCGACACGCTCGACCTCGGCCGTGGTGAGGTCCCCGAGCTTCACCTCGGGATAGACCTCGAAGGTGGCGTCGAAGGCCAGTTGCCCTTCGGGCGCCTGGTCCTTCTGGGTGATGCGCGGCAGGCCGGCCACACGAAGCTTGGCTTCCTGCGCCGCGTCGGCGAAAGCCTGACCGACCTTGTCGTTGACCACCTCGTACTGGACCGAGTAGCCGTAACGCTGCGCCACCACGCTCATCGGCACCTTGCCGGGGCGGAACCCGTCGGCCTTGACCGTGCGCGAGAGCCGCTTCAGGCGCGACTCCACCTCTCCGTTGATGGCCTGCGCAGGCAGCGTGAGCGTGATGCGGCGTTCGAGCTTCTCGAGTGTTTCAACTTGGACAGCCATGGTGCGTCAGCGATTGGGAGGTCGATGGAAGATGTTCGGGTGGTGCGCGGGGCCGGACTCGAACCGGCACGCCTGTGAGGGCGTCAGGACCTAAACCTGGTGCGTCTACCAATTTCGCCACCCGCGCGATGGGTGGGCCTGCAAGTTCGCCCGGCTGGCCGTTCAGGTCAACCAGTCGATCCGCCGGACCCGCACTCGGTGCGGCCGGGCCGGCGAGTTTTGGCGAGCCGCGGATTCTAGCCGGGCCGCCCCAGGCGGCCGGGGCCGGCGGGCGCGCCCGCCCGCTTCAGACCCTGCGCACCCGGAACCACGCCGCGTACATGGCCGGCAACGCCAGCAACGTCAGCGCCGTGGCGACGACCAGGCCGCCCATGATGGCCACCGCCATCGGCCCCCAGAACACGCTGCGCGTGAGCGGCACCATGGCCAGCACCGCCGCCGCCGCGGTCAGGACGATTGGCCGGAATCGCCGCACCGCGGCCTCGACGATGGCCTCCCAGGTCGCCACGCCGCGGCGGCGGTCCTGCTCGATCTGGTCGATCAGGATCACCGAGTTGCGCATGATCATGCCCATCAACGCGACCACGCCCAGCAAGGCCACGAAGCCGAACGGCCGGTTGAGGAGCAACAGCGCACCGGCCACGCCCGCGATGCCCAGTGGCCCGGTGAGGAAGACCAGCATCGCGCGGCTGAAGCTTTGCAGCTGCAACATGAGCAGCGTGAAGATGATGAACAGCATCACCGGCACGCCGGCCGCGATCGAGCCTTGCCCCTTGCTGCTCTCCTCCACCGCGCCGGCGATCTGGATGCGGTAGCCGCTCGGCATCTTCGCCGCCAGCTCCTGCATCGCCGGCCACACCTGCGCGGCGACGGTGGCGCCCTGGACGCCCTCCACGACGTCCCCCTGCACGGTGACGGCGAAATCGCGCCCCTCGCGCCAGATGACGCCGGGCTCCCACGTGAAGCCGACCTTCGCGATCTGCGTGAGCGGCACCGCTCGCCCGCTCGCGGTGGGCAGGTAGCCGTTGCCGATGTCGGTGATGCTGTTGCGCTCGTCGAGCGGCTGGCGCAGCACGATGTCGACCAGCTTGTCGCCCTCGCGGTACTGCCCGATCGTGCTGCCCGAGAGGTTGGTGCGCGAGGCCTGGGCGATGCCCTGGCTGGTGACGCCGAGCGCGCGCGCCTTGTCCTGGTCGATCTCCAGGCGCAGCACCTTGATCGACTCGTTCCAGTTGTCGTTGACGCCGCGCATGTTCGGGTTGGCACGCAGCAGTTCCTTGGCCTTGTCGGCCCAGGCGCGCACCTCCTTCGCGTCGGTGCCGACGACGCGAAACTGCACCGGATAAGGCACGGGTGGCCCGTTCGGCAGCAGTTTGACGCGGCCGCGCAGCTCCGGGAACTCGGTGGCCAGGATCTCGGGCAGCCGCACGCGCAGCGTCTCGCGCGTGGCGAGGTCCTTGGGCAGCACGATCGTCTGGCTGACGTTGGGCTGCGGGAAGATCTGGTCGAGCGGCAGGTAAAACCGCGGCACGCCGGCGCCGATCCAGGCACTCACGCTGGCCACGCCCGGCTCGCGCATCATGCGCTGCTCGAAGCGCAGCGCCGCCTCTTCTGTCTGCTGGATGGTCGAGCCTTCAGGCAGCCAGAGGTCGACGAGAACCTCCGGGCGGCTCGAGTCCGGGAAGAACTGCTGCTGCACGCGGCCCATGCCGACGATGCCGAGGGCGAAGCTCAGCACCGTCAGGCCGATGGTGATCCAGCGGTGCTCCACGCACCAGTTCACTGCGGCCCGGAAGCGGCTGTAGAAGGGCGTGTCGAAGAGCTCCTCGTGCGCGGGCTCGCCCGAGGCTCCCTGCGCCCGAGCCCGAGTGTGCAGGAGCGCCGCGCCGAGGTAGGGCACGAAGTACACCGACACCACCCACGAGATGACCAGCGCCGCCGAGGTAACTGCGAAGATCGCGAACGTGTACTCGCCGGTCACGCTCTTGGCCAGGCCGATGGGCAGGAAGCCCGCCGCCGTGATGAGCGTGCCCGTGAGCATCGGCATCGAGGTCACGTCGTAGGCGAACGTTGCCGCGCGCACCTTGTCGAAGCCCTCCTCGAGCTTGCGCACCATCATCTCGACGGCAATGATGGCGTCGTCGACGAGCAGGCCGAGCGCGATGATGAGGCTGCCGAGCGAAATCTTGTGCAGGCCGACGCCCCAGTAGTACATCGTGACGAAGGTGATCGCGAGCACCAGCGGGATCGTGATGCCCACCACCAGACCGGGCCAGATGTCGATGCGGAAGTACGGGAAGCCGGGCTTGCGATGCAGGCCGAGGCTGAGGAAGCTGACGCCAAGCACGACGATCACCGCCTCGACCAGCACGCGCACGAACTCGCCCACCGAGCGGACCACGGCCTGCGGCTGGTCCTGTACCTGCGAGAGCTCCAGCCCTACCGGCAGGTCGGCCTGGATCGTCTTCGCCGCCGCCTGCAGCGAGGCGCCGAGCGCGACGATGTCGCCGCCCTTGGCCATCGAGACACCGAGCGCGATCACGTCCCGCCCCTGGTGGCGCACCTTCACCGTCGGTGGGTCGACGTAGTCCCGCTTGATCTCGGCGATGTCCGACAGGCGCAGCGTGCTCGCCACGCCGGTGGCTGGATTCACGGCCCGGATGGGCAGGCGTCGCAGCTCATCGACCGAGTTGAACTGTCCGCCGATGCGCACCTGCAGGTTTTCGCTGCCGGCGTTGAGCAAACCGGCGCCTTCGACGGCGTTCTGCGCGCCGATCTGCGCGATGACCTGGGTCATGTCCAGCCCGAGCTGGGCCAGGCGCTTCTGCGAGATCTCGACGAACACGCGCTCGGCTTGCGCGCCGAAGATCTCCACCTTGGCCACGTCGGGCACGCGCAGCAGGTGTTGGCGCACCCGCTCGGCGTGCACGCGCAGCTCCTCGCGGCTGAAGCCGTCGGTGGAGAGCGCGAAGATGGAGCCGTAGACGTCGCCGAAGTCGTCGTTGAAGACGGGGCCGATGACGCCCTGCGGCAACGAGGCGCGCATATCGCCCACGCGCTTGCGCGCCTGGTACCAGCTGTTGGCCACGTCCTTGGGTGGCGCCGAGTCCTTCAGCTGCAGGAAGGTGAGGCTCTCACCGGGTTTGGTGTAGCTGCGGATGATGTCGGCGTTCGGAACCTCCTGCAGCGTCTTCTCGATGCGGTCGGTCACCTGCTCGGCCATCTGCTGCGCGCTCGCGCCGGGCCAGAACGCCTGCACGACCATGGCTCGGAAGGTGAACGGCGGGTCCTCGTCCTGGCCAAGCTGGAAGTAGGCCGCGAAGCCCAGCACCAGCAGCACCACCATGAGGTACCGCGTGAGTGCCGGGTGCTCGAGCGCCCAGCGGGAGATGTTGAAGCGAGAGCCTTCCGCCACGCCGGAGGATGACGCGGTCGAATCGGCTGGCGCGGCCAGTTCCGCGCTGGTGACGGTGCTCATGTGTGCCGTGCGGGGAAGTCGGTGCTGGGGGCGGCGTCAGCGCGGGGCCGGCGTCGCCGCGCCCACCGAGGCAGGCTTCACGTCGCCGCCGGCCGCCAAGGGCGGCGCACGCTCACCCAGGCTGGGCGGCACGTAGTACTTGACCTTCTGGCCCGGCGTCAGCACGTGCACGCCGGCGGTCACGACCACTTGCCCCGGGCTCAGGCCCGAAGCGACGACGACTTCGTTGCCTTCCGCGCCTGCCACGACCACCGGTTGCACCTTGACCGTCATCGATGCGGGGTCCAGCAGCCACACGGCCGTCTGGCCCTGCTGCTGCATGACCGCCGTCAGCGGCAGCTTCGTGATGCCCGGCCGGGGCGGCATCGCGAGGGACACGGCCAGCGTCTGCCCGAGTTGCACGACGGCCGCGCCCAGATCGGCCTTGACTTGGAACGTGCGCGTCACCGGGTCTGCCGCGGCGGCCACTTCCCTCACCGTCGCCGACAACGTGCCCTGCGATCCCCAAGTGCGAACCTGCAGCGCATCCTTGCGGCCGAGCAGCGCGCGCACCGCGGCCACGCCGTCTTCGGGCACTGCGAAGACGGCATCTCGGGGCCCGTCGTGCGCCAGCCGCACAACGGGCGCGCCGGCGGCCAGCACGGCACCAGGCTCGGCGTCGACGCTTGTGATCACGCCGCTTGCAGCCGCGTTGAGCGAGGCATATCCGGCCTGGTTGCGCTGGACTTCGGCCTGCGCGCGCGCCTGATCGGCCTGCGCCTTGGTGGCCTTGAGCGCGGATTCGCGGCGTTCCAGTTCCCATGCACTGATGAACCCTTGGGAGCGCAGCTCCTGGAACCGCTTGAACTCGGCGGCCGCGAGCTCGTACTGGGTCACTGCCGCCTGGGCGGCCGCGGCGGCCGCTTCCTGGCCGAGCCGCAGGTCGCCTGCGTCCAACTGCGCCAACAACTGGCCGGCCCGGACTCGCTGGCCCACCTCGGCCTGTCGGCTGACCATCTTGCCCCCAACGCGGAAGCCCAGGCGCGACTCCGTGCGGGCCCGCACCTCGGCGGCGAACTCATGCGCCCCACTTGCCACGCCGGATGCCACGTTCATCGTGCGGACTGCCCGAACCGGCTCTGGCGCCGGCGCAGGCTTGCTGCACGCTGCGAGCGCAGCCGCCGCGACAGCGATGGCGGCCAC
>JAEUPE010000259.1 GCA_016790435.1 Rubrivivax sp.
CGTCGCGCACGAGAAGCACGTGCTGAGCCTGAAGGACAACAACCAGAGCGCCAACCTCGAGGCCCTGGTCGACGCCGGCATCCGCGCCTTCAAGATCGAGGGCCGCTACAAGGACATGGCGACGGTGAAGAACGTCACCGCACACTACCGCCAGCTCGTCGATGCCCTGCTCGCGCGGCGGCCCGAGCTCACGGCCTCGTCCGACGGCCGCTGCCGCTACACCTTCCAGCCCGACCCCGACCGCGCCTTCCACCGCGGCGGCACCGACTACTTCGTCAACGGCCGCCGGCCGTTGACGCTGGGCGACATCGGCGCCTTCGACACACCCAAGCACGCCGGCATGCCCGTCGGCCACGTGCTGCGCGTGGATGCCGAACACTTCGACGTCGAGCTCAGCGACACCGGCATCGCCCTGCACAACGGCGATGCGCTCACCTGGACCGACCTGCAGGGCGATCTGCAGGGCGCGCCCATCAACGTCGCGACGCCGTTGCCCGGCGCCGGCGGGCATGTCTGGCGGCTGCAGCCGAACGCGCCGATGGCGCTGCTGACGCGCGAGCAGGGCCTGCGAAAGGGCGCCGAGATCTCGCGCAACCGCGACAGGGCCTGGGAGCGCGTGCTCGAGAAGAAGAGCGCCGAGCGCAGCATCGGCGTGGCGCTGCGCCTCATCGAGACGCGCAAGGGCTGGCGCCTGGAGGTGACGGACGAGCGGGGCCATCGCGCCGCTGCCGAAGCGCCGGCCCGGCACGAGCCCGCGAACGAGCCGGCGCGTGCCGAGGCCGCGGCGCGCGAGCACCTGGCGCGCCTGGGCGGCACCCTCTTCGAGGTGCGCGAGCCGGCCTCGATCCGCATCGATTGGCGTGAGCCGCGCTTCGTGCCACCGAGCGTCCTCAATGCCCTGCGCCGCGAGGCCATCGCTGCCCTCGAAGCAGCGCGCGCCGCGGCCTTCGAGCCGCTCGCGCCCGGCATGCCGGTGGCGCCGCCCGCGCCCTACCCCGAGGACACGCTCAGCTACCTCGCCAATGTCTACAACCAGCGCGCCGCCGCCTTCTACGCCCGCCACGGCGTGAAGGTCATCGACGCCGCGTACGAGAGCCACGAGGAACTCGGTGACGTGAGCCTGATGATCACCAAGCACTGCGTGCGCTGGTCGCTCAGCCTGTGCCCCAAGCAGGCCAAGGGTGTGACCGGCGTGCAGGGCACCGTGCGTGCCGAGGCGCTGACGCTGGTGCAAGGTTCCGAGCGCTTCACGCTGCGCTTCGACTGCAAGCCCTGCGAGATGCACGTGGTGGGCCGGCTGAAGAAGAGCGTGCTCAAGCGGGCGACGGCCGAGCCGGTGACCTTCTATCGCACCCGGCCGGGTGCCGGCCAACCTGGCTTCTGAGCCGCAGGCGCGGCTCAGCCCAGCGCGGCGGGGTCGAAGTTGGCGCCGCAGACGATGACGGCCACCTTCTCGTCGGGAGCCAGCTGTACGGCGCCTGCCCAGAGCGCCGCCATCGGCAAGGCCGCAGCCGGCTCCACCGCCAGGCGCAGGTCCGTCCACATGCGTCCCTGCGCGGCGGCGATGAGGTCGTCGGGCAGCAGGTAGGACGCGGCCACGTGCTGGCGGCAGATCGGCCAGGCCAGGCTGCCGATGCGCCGAGCGCCCAGCGAATCGGCGGCAACGCCCGACACTTCCACCGACACCGGTTCGCCGCGCGCCAGCGCCGCGTGCAGCGTGGGTGCGTTCTCAGGCTCCATCGACTCCACGCGCGTGCAACCCTCGAACCACGCCGCGATGCCGGCGATGAGGCCCCCACCGCCCACGCTCACGAGCACGCGGTCGGGCACGCCCGCCTCGGCCTCGATCTCCATGGCCAGGGTGCCGGCGCCGGCCAGCACCTCGGTCTGGTCGTAGGCGTGCATGAGCAGCGCGCCGGTCTGGCGCTGGCGGCCAAGGCAGGCCTCGAGCGCCTCGGCATACGTGGCACCCGTCACCGTCATCTGCGCACCGGCGACGACGAGGCGATGCCGCTTGGAAGGTGGCGTCGTCTCGGGCACGAAGACCTCGCAGTGCACGCCGAGCGCGCGCGCGGCCAGGGCGGCGGCGATGCCGGCGTTGCCACCGGAGGCGATGATGACGCCGGCCGCCGGCAGCGACTTCTGTGCGCGCAGCCGGTTGAACATGCCACGGGCCTTGAAGCTGCCGGAGACCTGCAGATGCTCCAGCTTGAGCCACACCTCGGCGCACGCGAGGCCGAGCGCCGCGCCGGGCAGCCGCCAGAGCGGCGTGCGGCGCACGTCGCCGCGGATGCGCTCCATGGCCGCGCGCACGCTGGCCGGGTTGACCGGCTCCACGGCCGCCGGGGCGGCGCCCGTCACAGCGTCGACAGCGTCAACGGATGGGTTCATGGGGGCATGCTATCGCCGGGGGGGCGGGCGGTACAGTTGCCCATGGACGACACGCGCAGCCACCCCCCTAGCTTCACTCCCGGATCCACCACGCTCGAGTGGGCGCGGCGCCTCGTGCGCCTGCACACGGTGAGCGACCGCTCCAACCTGGCGCTCATCGAGACCATCGCCGACGAGCTGCGCACGATCGGCGTGCCGCTGCGCCTCACCTACGACGACGCACGCCAGAAGGCCAATCTCTTCGCCACGCTCGGCGAGGGCAAGCCCGCCGGCCTCGTGCTCTCCGGCCACACCGACACGGTGCCCTGGGACGGCCAGGCGTGGACGACCGACCCGCTGGCCGCCGACGTGCGCGACGGCCGGCTCTACGGCCGCGGCAGCGCCGACATGAAAGGCTACATCGGCGCGGTCGTGGCGCAGACCCGGCACTGGCTCGAGGCCGACCTGCCCTTCGCGCTGCACTACGCCTTCAGCTACGACGAGGAAATCGGCGCCTTCGGCGCGCGCCGCCTGCTCGCCGACCTGCGCGATGCCGGGCTCGCGCCACGCCTTTGCATCATCGGTGAGCCCACCGAAATGGTTCCGGCGATCGCGCACAAGGGGGTCTATCGCTGGCGCTGCAGCGTCAGGGGGCACGCGGCGCACAGCTCACTGACGCCGCAAGCGGTGAACGCGGTCGAGGCGGCGGCGCGCGTCATCGCGCACATCGCCGGCATCGGCGACGAACTGCGCGAGACCGGCCTGCGCCAGGCCGGCTTCGACGTGCCCTACACCACCGCGGCCGTCTGCGTGGTGCAAGGCGGCATCGCCGACAACGTGGTGCCCGAGGACTGCCGCTTCCACTACGAGTTCCGCAACCTGCCAGACGTGGATGCCGAGGCGCTGCACGCGCGCGTCGTCGAGAGAGCGCGCGCGCTGGAACCGGCGATGAAGGCCGTGGATCCGGCCACCGGCATCCGCTTCGAGAGCATCACCGAGATGCCCTCGTTCAAGGCACGGCCCGACGAGCCGGCCGTGGCGCTGGCGCTGCGCCTGGCCGGCGCCACGAGAACGACGAACGTCGCCTTCGGCACCGAAGCCGGCCTGTTCCAGCGCGCCGGCATCTCCACCGTGGTGTGCGGGCCGGGCTCGATCAACCAGGCGCACCAGGCCGACGAGTTCGTGAGCCTCGAGCAACTCGCGCGCTGCGAGGCCTTCCTGCGCGGCATCACCGGCGAGGGCGCGCGCTTCTTCGGGCATTGAATCGGCGTCGCCCGTCCTCCGCGCGTTGGCGAGGCGGCAACGCGCCACTTCTTGGACCGGTGGCGCCTGGCGGCATCGGTGCGCCGCGCCGCCGGGCCCTCAGCGGGCGAGCAGGTGCTCTGGCGGCTGCCCGGCGACCCAACGTTCCCACATGCGCGAGATCAGCGTCTCGAACTCGTGCGTGTAGAGCTCGCAGTCGAAGAGCGGCAGCTCCTGGCGCCGGACCACGAGGTGCTCTCGGTAGCCGGCGAGCAACTCGGGGTCGCGCATCAGGGCGAGGATGGCCAGCCGGTAGTCTTCGACGCTCTGCTGTGCCAGTTCGGCCAGCCCGGCGGCGTTGAGCACGCTGGCCGCCACGCGCGAGGCGAAACCGTTGCCGTAGAGCGTGACCACGGGCACGCCCGCCCACAGCGCGTCGGCGGCCGTCGTGTGCGCGTTGTAGGGCCAGGTGTCGACGAAGAGGTCGGCGAGCGCAAGGCGCGAGAAGTGCTCGGCGTAGGACACGGCCTTGGCGAAGACGATGCGCTCGCCGCTGACGCCGCGCAGCTCGGCCTCGCGCCGCACGTTGTCGTGCAGCTGGCCATTGGTCTCCTTCAGCCACAGCACCGAGCCCGGCGTCTCGCGCATGACGCTGCACCAGACGTCGAAGGCCTCGGGCAGGATCTTGTAGGTATGGTTGAAGGCGCAGAGCACGAAGCCCGCCTCCGACTTTTCGGGCAGGCCCGCTTCGGCGCGGCTCATCGGCGCCGCGGCATCGGGGATGGGGCGCCAGCGTCCGTTGGGTTGGAACGTCACCGGCATCTGCGCCAGCTTCTCGCTGTACAGATGCGCCAGCTGCACCGGCGTGACGAGCGGGTCGCCGATGAGGTAGTCGATGTACGGTGCGCCGGAGCTGCCCGGGTAGCCGAGATAGGCCACCTGCAACGGCGCCGGCCGCCGCGCCAGCACGGCGTTGCGGTGGCCGCGCGTGTGGCCCTGCAGGTCGACGAGGATGTCGATGCCGTCGGCGCGGATGCGCTCGGCCGCTTGCGCGTCGCTCGTGCCGCGCAGGTCGACGAAGCCGTCGGCGGCGGCAACCAGGCGCTGGCGGATGGCCGAGCCGTCGTCACGGCCGGTGGAATAGAGCACCACCTCGAAGCGCCGGCGATCGATGCGCTCGACCATCTCGACGATGAGCTGCGCCACGGGGTGCTCGTGGAAGTCGTAGGAGAGCATGCCGATGCGCGGGCGGTGCGAAACGGTGTCCGCGCGCACGGCCCGCTCGGCAGCGCTCAGCGCCGGCAGCTCGCGCGCGCCGACCGTGGAAGCCAATGCCTCGGCGCGGGCGGCGGCCAGCTGCAGCGCCGGGTCGATGGGCAGCGAGAGCAGGCTGAAGGCGCTCGACAGCCGCGCCATGCCGGCCGGCGTCGTCGCCAGCGCCTGCTCGAGGCGGGCGACGTCGGCGTCCAGGTCGGCCCAGTCGCAGACATGCCGCTTCTCGTACGAGAGGTGCGCCATCGCCTGCAGGTTGCCGGGGTCGAGCGCCAGCACGGTCTTCAGGCACTCGATGGCTTCGTTCTGCATGGCCATGTCGCGGAAGGCCGTGGCCATCATGGCGTGCAACTGCATCATCGCCGGTTCGATGGCGGCGGCCTGCATCAAGATGTCGATCGACTCCTTGGGCCGGCGCAGCGCCTGCAGCATCGCACCGTGCTGCAGCATCGCATCGGGTTCGCGGGTGCCGCCGGCCTCGAGGCGCTCGAAGGCCGCCACTGCCTCGGCATAGCGGTGCAAGGCGGCCAGCGCCTCGCCCTGCAGGCGCAAGGCCAGCGGATGCGCCGCGTCCAGCGCCAGCGCACGCTCGACGGCCACGAGCGCGCGGCCATGGTCGCCGGCGTGCCGATAGGCGTTGGCCAGGTTGATCCAGTACAGCGCGTCGGCCGGCGCGGCACGCACGGCGCGTCGGAAGGCGCGCGCGGCACCAACCCAGTCGCGCTTGTGCACATGCGCGATGCCCTGTTCCCAGTGCTGGTGGCCGCGGCCGGCACGTGCAGGGCCACTCACCGCGCCATTCACCGAGCCGTTCACCGGGCCACTCACCGGGCCATTCACCGAGCCGTTCACCGGGCCGTTCATCGTCGTCATGCGGTTCATGCGGGCGCTCCCTGCTCGCGCGGCTGCGGGTTCTGCGATGTCGGCGCGCCGGGCGCGGCAGCGCCCTGACTCGCCTGCGGCTTGTGCGCATTGATGTTCAGGCTGATCGGCGTGCCGAGCACGACCGTCTCGCTGGTGTCGGCGAAGAGGCCGTGCCGGCCCACGCGCTGCAGGTTGACGAAACCTGCGCGGTCGAGGAAGGCCGCCATGAAGTCCTGGTTCAGCCCGACACGATGGTGGTCGTGCGCGTGCGTCTGGCCGCCGAAGATCATGCGCATGACCTGGAAACGCTGGTTCACGTCGAGCACATGCCGTTGCAGCAGCAGGTGCGAGAGGATGTCGATGTCGGGTACCGACAGGCGCAGCACGCCACCCGGCGCGAGCACACGGAACCACTCGGCCAGCACGCGCGGCAGCTCATCGACATAGTCGAAGTGCTCGAGCACGTGCGAGGCATAGACCTCGGTGAAGGTAGCGTCGGCGAAGCGCGAAAGATCGAGCGCGTTGCCGACATGGTCCACGTGCGCGGCTTCGCGCACGTCCAGCACCTCCCAGCCCTCGCGGGCCTCGGCACCGCCGATATGCAGTCGTCTGATGGTCATCGCAGCATGGCGGGCGGGGAGAAGAAGCACACGGTAACGACGAGCCCCACACGCCTCGCGAATGATCGGGTTCAAGTCGCCGCGCATGGCGCCGAAATGGCAGGGTTCGCGACACCATCTCGCTGGCTGCGTCGGCCGCCCCGACGAACAGGCCGAGAAAAAAGGCCCTAAAGCTCCGATCGGGCTCGCCGAAAACGGGCTCAACGTGTTCGCGAAAGTGGACACGGGTCCGGAGCGGAACGGGCCGCGGTTGCACACCGCCCATCCAGGGGCAGCTTCCACGGCGACGGGTTGCCCGGGCGTGTTCCCGAAGCGGCGTGCATGCACGCGGTGGAGGGAACAGCTGGCTGAAGGTGCGTGGTCCCTAAAGGAGAGAGGGGACCCCATGCCCCAAGCCGCTGAACTGCCTGTGGTCTATCACCCTTTTTGGAGTCTTGCCAAATGCCCCAATCGATCAACACCAACCTCGTTTCGCTGAACGCCCAGCGCAACCTGAGCTCGAGCCAGAACTCGCTGGCCGTCTCGATGCAGCGCCTGAGCTCGGGCCTGCGTGTCAACAGCGCCAAGGACGACGCCGCCGGCCTCGCCATCGCCGAGCGCATGCAGACCAAGGTGCGCGGCATGAACGTCGCCATCCGCAACGCCAACGACGCGATCTCCATGTCGCAGACGGCGGAAGGCGCCCTCGGCAAGGTCGGCGACATGCTGCAGCGCATGCGCGAGCTCGCTGTGCAGGCCGCCAACGGCACCAACACGACGACCGACCGCACGAGCCTGAACGACGAGTACCTGCAGCTGACGCGTGAAGCCGCGCGTACGCTGGGTGGCACGCAGTTCAACGGCCAGAGCATCCTCGCCACGACCGTGACCTCGACCTTCCAGGTCGGCGCCAACACGTCGGCGACGCTGGACCAGATCTCGGTGGCGGCCTTCGACTGGACGAGCGTGGCCAACATCACCACGGCCATCGGCTCCGCCGTGGGCACCGACCCGACGACCGCCATCGCGGGCACGGACGGCAGCTTCGCGCTCGCCTCCATCACCGCCATCGATGCCGCCATCGACAGCGTGAACAGCCAGCGCGCCACGTTCGGTGCGGTGCAGAACCGCTTCGACAACGTCGTCTCGTCGCTGATGGTCTCGGTGGAGAACCAGACCGCCGCGCGCAGCCGCATCATGGATGCCGACTACGCGACGGAGACTGCCAACCTGTCGCGCGCCAGCATCCTGCAGCAGGCCGGCAACGCGATGGTCGCGCAGGCCAACCAGCTGCCCCAGCAGGTGCTGGCGCTGCTGCGCTGACCGGCACGCGCCGCCGCCGCGAGGCGACGGCGCCCGGGTGAGGCCTCGCCAAC
>JAEUPE010000185.1 GCA_016790435.1 Rubrivivax sp.
CACCAACAACGGCCCGCGCACCGCCACCGGGCCGCTGCGCGTGCTGGAGCAGCTCACCGGCGAGACCTTCGTCAGCGGCACGGGCACCGGCTGGACCTGCGGCGCCGTGGGCGCGCTCGTCCCCTGCAACCCCGCCAACGCGGGCGGGCTGGCGATCAACGCGGCGCTGCCCGCGCTCACCAGCGTCACCACCGCCACGGCGGCCGGCGCAGCCAGCAACCAGGCCTGCACGGGCAGCAGCACCCCGGGTGCGGGCACGGCCTCGCCGCCGGCCGAAGGCGACCCCACCCCCACCAACGACTGCGTCACCGTCGCCTCCAACTCCACGACGACGCGGCCCGACCTCGGCATCACCAAGGCGACGAGCACGCCCACGGGCGGCGACGAGGTGATCAGCACGAGCGAGGGCTCGGTCACCTACACGCTCGTCGTCACGAACACGAGCGGCGCCGGCACCGAGCCCGCCACCGGCATCACCATCGACGACACGGTGCCGGGCTGGATCAACGGCCGCAGCAGCATCAACACGCCGGTGTCGGTGGTGGTGTCCGGCGGCGCCACGGCCACCTTCGGCTGCGTGGTCACCACCAGCACCGGGCGCGTGCTGTGCACGCAGAACGGCGGCACGCTCACCGGCGGGCAGACGGCCACCGTGACGATCGTCGCCAACCGCCCGCTGCAGGACGGCAGCTTCACCAACACCGCCACCGTCTTCAACACCGCCGAGGGCGACCCCAACGCGGCCAACAACAGCGCCAGCGACACCGTCACCATCGCGCCCATCGCCGACGTGGAGATGACGGGCAAGACGGCCACGCCGCCCTCGGTGCGAGCGGGCGAGGAGAGCACCTACGTGCTCTCGTTCCGCAACAACGGCCCCTCGACGGCGACGGCGGTGACGGTGAGCGACACCTTCACCTTCGCGCCGGGCGACGCCGGGATCACGGTGCTGTCCATCAACAGCAGCAAGGTGGGCTCCACCTGCAGCATCGCGGCGGGGGCGCAGCTCACGCCGGCGGCCACCAACTTCAGCTGCACGATCGGCACGCTGGCCAACGGCGAGACGCAGTCGATCACGCTCGTCGTGCGGCCCAACTGGCAGGCGGGCAACGCGATCCGCAGCTTCGGCAACCTGGCGCGCGTCAACACCACTTCGGTCGAGAACCCGGCCGGCGGCGACAACGGCAACAACGAGCGCACCGCCACGCTCGCCGTGCAGCCGGCGCTGGTGGACCTGCTCGTCAACAAGACCGACCGCGTCGGCGCCGTCAACCTCGACCCGGTGCCCTTCACGAACGGCGCCACCTTCCTCGCCTACCAGGTGGCGGTGACGAACAACGGCCCCTCGTTCGCCACCGGCGTCACCATCACCGAGACGATGACACCGCCGGCCGGCCGGCGCGTGCGCTTCGTCTGCGACGTCACCACCTTCGGCGGCAGCACCTGCAACTCGGTGCCGCTGTGCACGGGCCTGGGCAGCACCTCGGCGCCGGGCGCAGCGTTGCCCGCCTTCACCTGCCAGGTGCCCACCGGCAACGCCAGCACCGGCCCGGCCGTCGGCACGCTGGCCGTGGGGCAGACGAAGAACGTGTTCCTGCGCTTCGAGGTGCTCGACCAGCCGGCGGCCATCGGCGACGTCTACAACAACGTCGCCGCGGTCTCCGCCAACGAGCCCGACTCGCAGCCCGCCAACAACGACGAGGCCGAGGCCACGACCACCCGCCAGCGCATCGACCTGCGCACCACCAAGACGGCGAGCGTGGCCAGCCCCTCCATCTGGCAGCCGTTCAACTGGGTGGTCGCGGTCGTCAACAACGGCCCGGGCAACTCGCTGCAGACCGACCTCAGCGACACGCTGCCCGCCAGCGTGCAGGTGACCGGCCCCATCACCTGGGCGCGCACGGCGTTGCCCGGCAGCGGCACCTGTTCGCTGGCCGGCACCGTGGTGAGCTGCAGCCTCGGCCAGCTGGATGCGGGCGGCACGGCGACGGTGACGATCCCCGTGCGCTTCACGAGCTTCCCGGGTGGCGGCACGGCCACCAACACCGCCACCGTCGACACCGACCCCATCAAGACTGGCGGCATCGACACGCCCGGCGGCAACAACACCGGTACGAGCACGGTCACCGTGACGCGCTCGTCGATCGCCGGCACGGTGTTCGACGACCGCGATCGGGCCGGAGCGAACGGTGGCGTGCCCCAGGCGGCGGGCACCGATCCGCGCATCGCCGGCGTGACGCTGCGCCTAACCGGCACCGACGCCTACGGCAACACCGTCGACCGCACCACCACCACCGACGTCAACGGCAACTACACCTTCACCGACCTCGCGCCGAGCAACGGCGCCGGCTACACCGTCACCGAGACGCAGCCGGCCGGTTTTGCCAACGGCCCGGTGGCGCCGCCCACAAGCGGGGGCAATGCGCCGAGCAGCGGCGGCACCTATGCGGGCGGCAGCGGTCCCACGGCCAACAGCAGCTATGCGGGCGTGGTGCTGGCAGCCAACACCGCGGCCACGCAGTACCACTTCCCGGAAGTGCGCGCACCCTCGCTCTCGGGCTTCGTCTACATCGACACCAACGCCAACGGCGTGCGCAACGCCGGCGTCGACACGGCCATCGCCGACGCCACGGTGCGCCTGCTCAATGCCACCACCGGCGCCCTCATCGCCACGGCCACCACCGACGGCACCGGCGCCTACAGCTTTACCGGCCTCGACCCCTTCACGCCCTACACGCTCGAGGAGCCGCTGCCCACCACGGCGCCCAACCTCGTGAACGGCGTCGTCAACCCGGGCCTGATCAACGGCGCGGCCTGCGCGACGGGCTGCACGGCGCAGCCGAACACGCCCGCGGCCGACACCGACCGCATCGCCGCCATCGACCTCTCGAGCACCAACGACGGCACGCTCTTCAACTTCGGCGAGCGGCAGCTCGCGGTCATCCGCGGCGTGGTCTACAGCGACCGCAACGCCAACAACGTGCTCGACGGCGGCAGCACCGACGGGCGCCTGCCCGGCGTGACGGTCACGCTGCACCAGGGCGCCGACTGCACCGGCGCCGTGATCGGCACCACCACCACGGCCGCCGACGGCAGCTACGCCTTCAGCAACACCACGGCCGGCCTCACCTACACGGTGTGCGAGACGCAGCCGGCAGGCTACGGCGACGGCGCCACCAACCCCGGCACCAACGGCGCGAGCGGCGCGGCCAACCGCATCACCATCACCAACCTGCCGGCGGCCGGCTCCTCGAACAACAACTTCGGCGAGCGCGCCGGCGCCGTCGCCGGCACCGTGTACCTCGACGCCGACAACAACGGTGCGCTGAACGGCGGCGAGGCCGGCATCCCCGGCGTGGTGATGACGCTCACGGGCAACGACGTCACCGGCGCGCCGGTGTCGCGCACCGCCACCACCGACGCCAGCGGCAACTGGCGCTTCGACGACCTGCCCGCCGCCGGCGCCGGTGGCTACGCGGTCACCGAGCAGGCGCCGCAGCCCGTGGTGGGCGGCGCCACCACGCTGAACGGCCGCACCACCGCCGGCGCCGGCGGCACGGCCACTCCGGTGGCCACCACGCCGAGCGCCATCGCCGGCATCCCGCTCGCGGCCGGGGCCACCTCCGCCGGGCACCTGTTCGGCGAGCTGCTGCCGGGTTCCATCAGCGGCACCGTCTTCCTCGACGTCAACAACGACGGTACGCAGCAGGCACCGGCCGACACCGGCCTGCCCGGCGTGACGCTCACGCTCACCGGCACCGACGACACCGGCGCGCCGGTGACGCGCACGGTCACCACCGGCGCCGACGGCCGCTACACCTTCGCCGACCTGCGCCCCGGCACCTACGTCGTCACGCAGCCGACGCAGCCGACGGGCACGAGCAACGGCATCACCACGCCGGGCAGCGCCGGTGGCGCGGCCACGCCACCGGCGACGGCGCCGAGCGTCATCAGTGGCATCGTCATCGCCGCCAGCGGAGCACCGGGCGGCACGGCCTCCACCGGCAACAACTTCGGCGAGATCCCGGCCAACAGCGCGCTCGAAGGCCGCGTGTGGCTGGACACCGACAACAACGGCGCCATCGGCACGGCCGAGACCGGCATCGCCGGCGTGACCATCGAGCTCGTCGGCACCGACGCCGCCGGGAGCGCCGTCTCGCGCACCACCACCACCGATGCCGACGGCCGCTACAGCTTCACGCAGCTGGCGCCCGGCACCTACACCGTGCGCGAGCCGGCGCAGCCCGCGGGCACCGTCAACGGCACCACGCTCGCCGGCAACATCAACGGCACGGCCGCGGGCACACCGACGCCGGTGAGCATCCTGCCCAGCTCCATCAGCACGGTGGCGCTCGGCGTCGGCCAGACCTCGCGCGACAACCTCTTCGGCGAGATCCCGGCCGCCGCCATCAGCGGCCGCGTCTACGCCGACGACAACAACAACGGCACGCCCGACCCCACCGAGGCGGGCCTGGCCGGCGTGACGCTCGTGCTCACCGGCACCAACGACCTCGGCCAGCCCGTGAACCGCACGGTCGTCACCGGTCCGGACGGCAGCTACAGCTTCGGCGACCTGCGCCCCGGCACCTACACCGTCACCGAGCCCACCCAGCCGCCGGGCACTGTGAACGGCCTCACCACGCCCGGCAGCGCGGGCGGCACCGCCACGCCGCCCACGCAGCCGGTGAGCGGCATCGCCGGCATCGTGCTCGGCGTCGGCACGCAGGCCACCGGCAACCACTTCGGCGAGATCACCAACTCGCCCGACCTGCGCGTCACCAAGGCCGCGCTCGCCGAACCATGGACCGTGAGCAAGACCGGCACCTACCGGCTGAGCGTGCGCAACGCGGGCGAAATCGCCACCAGCGGCAGTTTCACGGTGCGCGACCGCCTGCCCGCCGGCATGACGCTCGCGGCCACGCCCACGGGCAGCGGCTGGGCCTGCACAGGCGCGGTGGGCGCTTCGACCTTCAGCTGCACGAACAGCACTGTCATCGCCGCCGGCGCCACGCTGCCCGCCACCATCGACGCCGTCGTCGCCATCGGCCGCGAGGCCACGCTCGTGCCGGCCGACAACCGCGTGCTCGTCGAGGGTGGCGGCGAGATCGCGGCGCGCGCGCCAACAGCCGCCGAGCGCGCCGCCTTCGACGCGCCCAACCCCATCGCGCTGCCGGTGTGCGTGGCCGGCATCCAGCACAACGCCTGCCGCACGCCGACGCAGGTGCAGCAGCCGGCCGCCATCGCCGGCACGGTGTGGCTCGACACCGGCCCCACGCCGCGCGTGCTCGACGGCAGCGACCGCCGCCTGCCCGGCTGGACGGTGCAAGTGGTCGATGCCAACGGCAACGTCGTCGCCAGCGCCGTGAGCGGCGCCGACGGCAGCTACCGCATCGTCGACCTCGTGCCGGGCGTGCCCTACACGCTGCGCTTCCGTGAGCCGGGCACGACCACGGTGTTCGGCTACCCGGTGAACGGCGAAGCGGCGCCGGGCTCCTCGGGCGTGGCCTGCGATGCACAAGCGGCGCAGGCCGGCCGTGCGAGTTCTTGCGTCGGCAGCGGCGACAGCCCCTTCCTGAGCGTGGTGCTGGCGCCGGCGCAGACGCTCGTGCAGCAGAGCCTGCCGGTGGACCCGAGCGGCGTCGTCTACGACTCCGGCCTGCGCCAGGCGGTGCCCGGCGCCACCGTCACGCTCGCGCCGGTGGGTGCGTGCCCGGGCTGGAACCCGGCCACGGGCATCGTCGCCGCCACGCTCGGCGGCTACCAGATCGCCGGCGACCGCATCTCGATGACGGTGGGCGCCGACGGCTTCTACCAGTTCCTGCTCTCTCCCGCGGCGCCCGCGAGTTGCACCTTCACGCTCACGGTGACACCGCCCGCCGGCTACACGATGCCGTCGCGCGGCATCCCGCCGGAGCCGGGCACGCTCACGCCGCCGGGTGCCGCGGGCTCGGTGTTCGCGGTGCAGCCGCAGGCCGGGCCGCCCACGGGCGCGCCGGGGCCGGCCACCACGTACTACCTGACGCTCGTGAGCGGCTCGGCCACGCCGGGCATCGTGCACAACCACATCCCGCTGGACCCCGTGCTGCCCACCACCGTGGCGCTGCTGAAGACCGGCGACCGCGCCGTGGCCGAGGTGGGCGACTCGGTGCGCTACACGATCAACGTCTCGGTACCCACCGGCCCGCGGCCGCGGCAGACGACGGTGGTCGACCGCCTGCCCGCCGGCTTCACCTACATCCGCGGCACGGCGACGGTGAACGACCAGCGCATCGCCGACCCGGCCGGTGGCCTCGGCCCGACGCTCGCCTTCCAGCTCGGCCCCATGCCCGCCACCGGCACGCAGGTGCTGCGTTACCGCGTGCGCGTGGGCGTGGGGGCGGCGCAGGGCGACGGCGTCAACCGAGCGCAGGGTTTCTCGTGCGGCACGCCGGGCGGCTGCACCGGGCCCGACTTCGTACCGCAGCCCGCGCACGTGGCGAGCAACGTGTCGGTCTTCCGCGTGCGCGTGACGGGTGGCGTCTTCGGCACCGAGGCCTGCGTGCTCGGCAAGGTGTTCGTCGACTGCAACAACAACCACGTGCAAGACCGCGAGGAGCTCGGCATCCCCGGCGTGCGCCTGCTCATGAGCGACGGCACCACGCTCGTCAGCGACAGCGAGGGCAAGTACAGCGTGTGTGGCGTCAGCCCGCGCAGCCACGTGCTGAAGGCCGACCCGCTGACGCTGCCGCGCGGCTCGCGCCTCACCACCAGCAGCAACCGCAACCTCGGCGACGCCGGCAGCCTGTGGCTGGACGTGAAGAACGGCGAGCTGCACCGCGCCGACTTCGTGGAAGGCAGCTGCAGCAACACCGTGCTCGAGCAGGTGAAGGCGCGCCGCGCCCAGGGCGAGGTGCGCGCGCCCGAGCCCGAGAAGGCCGGCCGCCCGGCATTGCGCTTCGACAGCAAGGCGCACGGCAAGGGCACGCTCACCTCGCCGCAGCAGGGCACCGACGGCGCCAACCAGCGCGCGCCCAAGGTGCGCGCGCCGGCCTCGCCCGTCTCGGGCTCCGGCGGGCCCAAGGACCCGTCGAAGGACGAGACGAACGTGCCCACGCCCGCGCTGCCGATGAACCGCCCGGCGCCCAAGGGCCGCGACAGCGGCACGGCGCCCGATGCGCCGGCCAAGGACGATGCCGGAGGCTCCGATGGCGCGAAGTGAGCGTCGGCGCGTGAAGGCCTGCCAGCTGCTGTGCGCTGCCGTGCTGGCCTGGCCCGCGATGGTCAGCGCCCAGACGCGCCCGCCCGCCGGCTCGCCGAGCGACGTGCGCTACACCGACCCCGCCGCCGAAAGCGCCGCCGGCACCGGGGCGCTGCACCCACGCTCGCCGGCGCAGGACGCGAGCGCCCCCGCCGTGCACCGCACCCGCAGCGGCGCGGTGGACTACGCCGCCAACGCACTCGTCGGCCGCATCGTCGTCGAGGTCGAGCGCGACGGCGTGCCCGCCGACGGCCAGAGCGCCGTGAAGATCGTGCTGCGCCTGTTCGACAAGCAGGGCCAGCCGCTCAAGGGCACGGCCTTCGCGACGCTGGAGCATTCCGGCGGTCGCATCCTTCTCTCGTCAAATGGGCCGGGTGCCCGCACCGACGAGTTCGGCCCGCGCCGCCTCGACGCCGACCGCGTGACCCCCGGCGTGCAGGTGAAGGTGGAAGGCGGCGTCGCCGAGTTCCACCTGCTCGCCCCGGCCGAGGCGCAGGACGTGCGCGTGCGCATCACTGCCGGCGCCGAGGAGGTGGCGGGCACCATCGGCTTCGTTCCTGACCTGCGGCCGATGGTGGCCGCCGGCTTGCTCGAAGGCGTGGTGAGCTTCCGCAACAAGGTGGCGCTGCAGCCGGTCCGGCGCGGCGATGCCTTCGAGCAAGAGATTGCTGCCTGGTCGCGCGACTTCAACGGCGGCAAGGCCAGCGCCGCGGCGCGCGCCGCCTTCTTCCTCAAGGGCACGATCCGCGGCGACGTGCTGCTCACCGCCGCCTACGACAGCGACAAGGAAACGCGCGCGCGCCTGTTGCGAGACGTGAAGCCCGACGAGATGTACCCGGTGTACGGCGACGCCTCGCTGCGCAGCTTCGACGCGCGCTCGGGCGACCGCCTCTACGTGCGGCTCGACCAGGGCAAGAGCTACCTGCTGTACGGTGACTTCGTCACCGGCGACGGCTACACGCAGCCGGTGTTCCCGGGCTCCACGTCGGGCCTGGGCGCGGTGGCCACGCTCAAGCAGCGCAGCCTCGGCAACTACAACCGCAGCGCCACCGGCGTGCGCCTGCACCACGAGGAAGGGCGGCTCACGGGCAACGTGTTCGCTTTCCGCGACCGCCTGCGCCAGGTGGTGGAGGAGATCGCGAGCCAGGGCTCGGGCCCCTACGGCCTGCGCAACAACGGCGTGCTCGAGGGCAGCGAGAAGGTCGAAGTGATCGTGCGCGACCGGCTGCAGCCGGCGCGCATCGTCAGCGTGGCGCCGCTGGTGCGCGGCGTCGACTACACGTTCGAGCCCTTCTCCGGCCGCATCCTGCTCACCACTTTCCTGCCGGCGCTCGACGCCGACCTCAACCCGGTGAGCCTGCGCGTCACCTACGAAGTCGACCAAGGCGGCGAGGACTTCTGGGTGCTGGGCGCCGACGGGCAGTGGCGCCTCACCGACCGCCTCGATGTCGGCGGCTCGCTCGTGAAGGACCGCAATCCGCTCGCGGCCTACGACCTGGCGAGCGCGAATGCCACGGTGCGGCTGGGGCCGCGCACGGCGCTGGTGGTCGAAGGCGCCGAGAGCACGAGCACCGTCAACACCAACCCCACCAACCAGGCGACGACCTCCGCACTCGCCGGCCGCAGCGGCGAGGTGCGCGGCCGCGCCGCGCGCATCGAGCTCGCGCACGAGGGCGAGAGCACCGAGGCGCGGCTGTTTGCGGGCCGCAGTTCGCCGCTCTTCAACAACCCGGCGGCGCCGCTGCAAGGCGGGCGACAGGAGCTGCTCGCCAGCGGCGGCATCAAGCTCACGCCCGCGCTCAAGCTCTACGGCGAGGCGCGGCAGAGCAAAGACCGGCGAAGCGGTGGCGGCGAGCAGTCGTCCGCGGCGCTCGGCGCGCGCTTCGCATTCAACGACCGGCTCACGCTCGACGCCAGCCTGCGCAGCGCGCGCGAGACCATCGGCACGAACGGCAGCACGGGCCTGCTCAGCTGGCCCTACGACCAGACCACCGGCCTCACCGGCAGCCTGGCCAGCGGCTCGGGCGGCGGCGTGCTCGGCTACGGCAACCAGCTGCTCGACCCCGCCACCGGCCTGCCGGTGATCCGCGACGGCGGCCTGCCCGCGGCCGGCACCTCGCTCGCGGCCGGCACGCGCCTGCGCAGCCAGACGCTGCGCCTGGGGGCAGGCTGGCGCGTCACCGACGCGCTCTCGCTCGGCGTGGAAGTCGAAGGCGACATCGACGGCGAGCGACGTCGCCGCGCCGCGCTGGGCGCCGACTATCTCGTAGCCGAGCGCACGCGCCTCTACGGCCGCTACGAGCACCTGGACGGCTGGGTGCAGCAGGGCGGCATCAGCGACACCGGCAAGAGCGCCGGCACGCTCGCCGCCGGCATCGACAGCGGCTACCTGCGCGACACGCAGCTCTTCAGCGAGTACCGCCTGCGCGACGCCGTCTCCGGCCGCGACCTGCAGCTTGCCAGCGGCGTGCGCAACCTCTGGAACGTGGCCGAGGGCTGGCGCATCCACACCGCCTTCGAGCGCCTGCGCGTGCTGAGCGGCCAGACGGCGCCGGTGAGCGCCGCGAGCGTCGGCGTGGACTGGACGGCGCACGAGCTCTGGCGCGCCAGCGGCCGACTCGAGCACCGCCGCGCCGGCGACATCGGCGCCACGCCGGAGAGCGAGCGCTTCTCGACCACGCTGGCGCAGGCGATGGTCGCGCGCAAGATCGACCGCGACTGGACGCTGCTGGCCCGCCAGTACACGCTGCTCACCGACTACACGGCGCGCGGCGACGTGCTGCAGAACCGCGCCCAGCTCGGCCTCGCCTACCGCGACACCGACACCAACCTCGTCAACGCGCTGGGCAAGGTGGAGGTGAAGGAAGAGACCGACGCCAGCAATGCGGCCACGGGCACGCTGCGCACGCGCGCCCTCATCGTCTCCACGCACGCCGACCTGCACCCGGCGCGCACCTGGTGGATGACCGGGCGCGTCGCCGCCAAGCTGCAGCGCGACCGCTTCGAGGGCGGCGTCGAAGACCGCTTCAACGCCGTGCTCTTCTCGGGCCGCGTCGTGTGGGACCTGACCGAGAACTGGGATGTCGGCCTGCTTGCGGCGCAGCAGATCGGGCGCAACAGTGCCCGCCAGCATGCGGCGGGCGTCGAGGCCGGCTATCTGCTGCGCCAGAACCTGTGGCTTTCCGGCGGCTTCAACTGGAGCGGCTTCGCCGGCGACGCCGACCTCGCCGGCTACGAATACACCCGCTCGGGCGTCTACATCCGGCTGCGCTTCAAGTTCGACGAGAACCTGTTCCGGCGCGCCGACCCCGAGGTGAACCGGAGTCTGGATCGATGACACGCGCACGACGCTCCCCGCCCCGGCCCAGGCTGCTGTCGCTGCCGCGGGCCCTGGCAAGCCTGCTGCCGCAACTGATCGTGTCCGGCACGAGCCGGGCCCCCCTGGTCCTGGGCACGCTGGCCACGCTCAGCCTGCTCGCCCTGCCCGGCGCACCGGGCACCGCGCAGGCGCAGTCCACGCAGCTCACGCCACCGGCGCGGCGCATCACCGACGCGGCCATCCAGGCCGACCACCGCGGCTACGAGGCGCTGCAAGGCCGCATCAAGGGCCTCAACGACCGCGGCCGCCCGGTGCGCGACTACCACCTCAGCAAGGCGCAATGCTGGCTCGACGTGAGCTTCCACGAGTACACGCGCAACGACCGCAGCCCCTTCCCGCAGGAGGCGATGACCGAGAGCGAGAAGCTCATCGTGGCGATGGAGCGCAACGTCTCGCCGCTGCCGCTGGACACGCCGCTCGTCAACGGCGCGGCGCGCCTGCGGCCCGATCTCTGGGAGCGCTTGTCGGGCATCCGCAGGCACCGCGGCTTCCGGTGCGCGCAGGCCAAGGTGGCCTGCGCCGAGATCGAGCTCGTGCACGCCGGCAACGAATACAACCAGCAGCAGTGGCGGCACGCCAAGCCCTACGTGCAGATCGCCGAAGACCTGCTGTACGAGGGCGAGGCGCTGGCCGAGGCCTGCGTGCCTCCTCCGCCGCCGGCACCTCCTCCCTCGCCACCGCCGCCGCCCGCCCCCCCGCCCGTGGTGCCACCCCCACCACCGCCGCCCGCGCCGCCGCCGGTGCAGACCGTGCAGCTCGCCGCGCAGGTGCTATTCAACTTCGACAAGCACGACCTGAAGAACGTGCGGCCGTTCTCCGTCGTGCAGCTCGAACAGCTCGTGCGCAAGGTGCAGGCCGAGGGCCTGGTCGTGGTGTCGGTCAAGCTGAGCGGCCATGCCGACCGGCTCAACAGCACCGGCAACAACGCCTACAACCTGCGCCTGTCGGAGAAGCGCGTGGCCACGGTGCGCGACGAGCTCGTGCGGCTGGGCGTCGCGGCCGGCGTCATCGGCACCTCGGCCAGCGGCGACACGCAGCAGGTCGAAGGTTGCGAGCGGCGCTTCACGAACCGTGCCGATTTGCAGGAGTGCCTGCTGCCGAATCGGCGGGTGGATGTGGTGGTCGAGGCGCGGCGGCGCTGAGGCTGTTCCTGCTGGGACTTGGCTGCAGTCGAGGCAGGTCGGGGGTTCGCTCCGGCGGGCGACTGGCTTCAGTCGAGGCAGGCCGGGTCTCGGCCCGGCAGCCGAGTCACTTTCATTTGCTGGCCCAAATGAAAGTAACCAAAGCAAAGGGCCTGATGTCCTGCACTGATTGATTGCTTTACTGAGGTGGGCCTCAGTTTGGCCGTCTCGCTACGGTCAGAAGATTCATGCGACCTACTGTTTTTCGGGTGCGCCCCGCATTCCGCTCGCTCGGGACCACGGCTCGCTGCGCATCGCCGCAACCCCAAGACAACGAACTCGCAACGAGCCTGCGTGACCAAGGCGATGCGAAGCGAGCCGCAGTTGAAAACGAGCTGTCGGTCCAAGCCGCAGCGGTGCAACGGGTAGACGCAGCCGTTCATGTGGCCGGAGCGCGCCGGCCAAACCGAGGCCCGCGTCCGCAGCAAGAAGTCGTCTCAGGACATCAGGCCCTTTGCTTTGGTTACTTTCATTTGGGCCAGCAAATGAAAGTGACTCGGCTGCCGGGCCGAGACCCGGCCTGCTCCAACTGCAGCCAGTCGCCCGCCGAAGCGAACCCCAGACCTGCCTCGACTGCAACCAGTCACCCCCTTCCACCCGGCATTGATCCCCGGCAAGCCCCCCTGCACCCGCACCGCCCAGAATGACGCTGCAACGCAGGAGCACTTCCATGGCCCGCCATCCGACCACCACCCGAAGCGCCGCGTCGCACCCCGGCCGCGCACGCCGGGCCACGACGATGCTGCTGGCCATCGCCGCCTTGACCGCCTGCGCCGTGGAGGTCGAGAACACGCGCCCTGCCCGCGAGTTGCAGGCCGAGCGCGCGCGGCCACCCGGTTCGGTCTACACGGGCTGGCGCGTCTACGCCGATCGCTGCGCTGGCTGCCACGGCCTCGATGCCACCGGCACCGGCAATGCACCGAACCTGCTGCTGCGCGTAGGCACGCTGGGCCAGCGCGGCTTTGTCAACCGCGTGCTGCGCCGCTACGAGTGGGACCTGCCCTCGCCGCCCCCGGCCGCCGACGGCCCGGAGCGCGAGGCGGTGGAGAACGACATCCTGCAGCGGCGTGCCGGCATCCTTGTCATGCCCGCTTGGCAAGGCGAGCCGCGCGTCACGGCGCACATCGCCGACCTCTACGCCTACCTCTCGGCGCGCGCTGAGGGCACGGTAGGACCGGGCCGTCCCGCGCCCTGAATCTCGGGCCGCCCGCCAGCCGCGGGTGCGGCACGGGCGCGGTGGCGGTGGCGGTGGTCCAAGCCGCGGCATTCCGGCCTTGAAGCGTGGCGGCACCCGGCGAGCAGAATCGCCACCGTCATGGCGACGCCTAACGATCGAGTTCACGACCACGCTGACGACCGCGCTGACCACCGGTCCGACGATAGCGCCGAAGACTCAGCGGACGGCCGCCGGCCCCCGCCGGTGCGGTTGCGCCTGTTCGGCCCGCCGCGCGCGACCCTCGGCCCGCCACACGGCGCCGAGGAGGCCGCGCTGCCGAACGAGCGCCGCACGCAGCTCGTCGTCTGGCTCGCGCTCAAGCGCGCCTGGGTCGGCCGGCGCGAGCTGGCGGCGCTGCTGTGGCCGGAGCAGGAGAGCCCGCTCGCCTTCGCCAATCTGCGCAAGGCGCTGCACCGGCTGCCCTCCGCCCCGTGGGCGCCTGGCCTCGAAGCGCAAGGGCAGGCCCTGCGTTTCGTGGCCGACACCGACGTGCAGGACTTCGAAGCCGCCCTCGCCCAAGGGCGGCTCGACGACGCGCTGGCGCTCGGCCAGGGCGAGTTGCTGCAAGGCTTCGACGACTTGGCCAACAACGCGTGGACGGAGTGGCTGCAGTTCGAACGCGAGCGCCTGCGCGCCGCCTGGCGCGGCGCGGCACTGGCGCGGCTGGCCCAGGACGACCTCGAGCCCGGTGCCGCCGAGGCACTCGCCGCGCGGCTCGTTGCCAACGACCCGCTGGACGAAGCCGCTGTCGCCGCGCAGATGCGGGTGCTGGCGCGCGGCGGGCAGCTCAGCGGCGCGCGCGCAGCCTTCCGGGCCTATGCGGAGCGGGTGCAGCAGGAGCTCGGCGTCGCCCCCGCCGCGGCACTGAGGGCGCTGCACGAAGGGCTCGGCCGTGCATCGGGCGCACCGGTGGCTGCGCCCGGCCCCGCCGCGCCCCCGGAGACCGACGCCGACCCGGAGTTCGTCGGCCGCGCCACCGAGCTGCAACGCATCGCCGAGCTGCTGGCCCAGGAAGACTGCGCCTTGCTTTGCCTCATCGGCCCCGGCGGCGTGGGCAAGACGAGACTGGCGCGGCGCGCGATGCAGCTCCTGTCACCGGGCTTCGCCGATGGCGCCGCCTTCGTGCCGCTCGAGGACGTGCCGGGCACTGCCGAGGTCGGCACGCGGCTGGCCACGGCGCTCGGCCTCACACTCGGCGTCGCACTCGGCCCCGCCCAGACCCCGGCTCTCGGCAGCCAGCGCACGGTGCTCGACGAGGTGCGGCGCGCCCTTGCGCCTCGCCGCATGTTGCTGGTGCTCGACAACTTCGAGCACCTTGCCGCCGACGTGGCCTGGCTGGACGAGCTCGTGCAGGACGCGCCGGGCCTCAAGGTCATCGTCACCTCGCGCGTGCGGCCGGTCGCACGGCGCGGGTGGACCCTGCCCGTCGAGGGCCTGCCCTGCCCCGCGGCAGAGGACGAAGACCTGCTCGAGACCTTCGACGCGGCGCGCCTGTTCGTGCGCGCCGCGCGGCGCGTCGAGCCGGCGCTGGTGCCGGCCACCGAGGCGGCGGCCATCGTCGACATCTGCCGGCAGGTGGAGGGCCTGCCGCTGGCCCTGGAGCTGGCCGCCAGCTTCACGCGCGTGCTCTCCTGCGAAGCCATCGCCGCCGAGTTGCGCTCCGGCACGGAACTGCTGCGCGCCGCCGATCCGTCGCGCCCGCCGCGGCAGGCGAGCATGGAGACGGTGTTCGAGCAGAGCTGGCGGCACCTCGCACCAGCCGAACGCGACAGCCTGGCACGCCTGGCGCTCTTCCGCGGCGGCTTCAGCGTCGCAGCGGCGCGCAGCGTCGCCGCCGCCTCGCTGCCGGTGCTGGCGGCGCTCGTGGACAAGTCGCTCCTACGCAAGGACGGGGCCCGCTGCCACCTGCATCCGCTGCTGCAGCAGTTTGCGCTGCTGCGGCTGGGTGACGGGCCAGCCCATCAGGAGACGGCGTCGGCGCACAGCCACCACTACCTGCGCCACCTGGCTGAAGCGCGCGAGGCGCTCGTGCAGGGTCGGCGCGAAGCGATGGCCGAGACCGAGGCCGAGTTCGAGAACCTGCGTGCGGCCTGGCACTGGGCGGCAGCGCGCGGGCCGGCGCCCGACCTGATGCGGGCGGCGCCGGCGCTCATGGCCTACTGCGACCACCGCGGCCGCTGGACCGAAGGGCTCGGCCTGTTCGACGAGGCGCTCGCGGCGCCGGCGGCACAGGCCCACACCGGCCTCGCGGCCGCGCTCGGCGCGGCGGCCGCGCACCTGGCGCACCGGCTCGACCGCTACGCCGAGGCCGAAGCCCGCGCCGCGCGCTGGCTCGTCGTCGCACGCAAGGCCGGCGACGGCCGCACCGAGATCCAGTGCACCAAGGTGCTGGCCGCCACCTGCCTGCGGCTGGGCCGGCTGCCCGAGGCGCGGCGCTGGTACCAGCGCACGCTGAAGCTCGCGCAGGCCGCGGCCGATGCCGTCAGCGCCGCCGGCACGCTGGACAACCTGTCGCTGCTCGAGCGCAACCTCGGACGCCTGGACGCCGCGCTCAGCCTCTCGCGGCAGGCGCTGCTGCAGCACCGGGCGCTCGCCGATGCGGCCGGCGAGGCGCTGTGCCTCAACAACCAGGGCGTGCTGCTGACGCTGCGCAAGGAGCTCGACGCGGCGCGCGAGGCCTTGCTCGCCGGGCGCCAACTGTGCGAGCGCCACGGCCTGCCCACGACGCGCGCCATGATCGAGGCCAACCTGGCGGACATCGCCGACAAGCAGGGCGACACCGTGGCCATGCAGCGACACGCGGAGGCGGCGCTCGAGATCAGCCAGGGCTGCGGCCTGCGTTCCACCGAAGCCGTGGCGCACCAGTTGCTCATGGTGGCGGCGCGGCGGCGTGGCGACCTGCCCGCCGCACGCAGCGAGCTCTCGGCGGCGATGCAGCTCGCCCTCGCCATCGGCCGGCCGGTGATGCAGGTCAACAGCGCCTACCTGCTGGCGACGCTGCTGGCGGCGCAGGGCGACCGTGACGGTGCGGCGCGCGTGATGAGCTTCGTGCTCACGCACGCCACGATCGTCGGCAGCGACCGCGAGTGGGCCGAAGCGCAGATTGCCGCCTGGGGCGGGCAACTCGGCGCCGATTGGTCCGGGCCGCCGCTGGCGGAGCTGCTGCGGCGCGCGATCGCCGAAGCCGACCTCGGCTACGCGCCGCTGCTGGCCGAGCTGCGCGCCGGCGCATAAGGGCCCGCACTCAGCGCCCGGTGCTGGCGCGCCGGGACGACCGCATGGCCCGCGTCGCCGGCCCGCATCGCCAGGCCGAATCGCCAACCCGAATCGCCCCTCCGTCCATCCCCCCGGCCGCAGCGTTCCGCCGCGCAGCGCGCCACGGAACGCGAGGAACGCCCGCGGAACGCCCCCCTTTGCACAGTCCGGTCCGTCGCAACGGAGACCGGACCCATGTTCACCGCCCCATCCATCCACGGACCCGCAGGCCTGAAGGGCCTCGACGGGCTCGCCACCCTCGGCTCGCTGGCCCTGCTGCCGACAGCCTTCACGGCCCGCTTCGGCCGCGTCGCGCGGAGCTACCCCGCCATGCCCCGGCACCGCGCGCACCTGTGGTCGCCGCTGTCGGCGCGGTCGACCCTGCGCACCGCTCGCCAGGACGGCCTCGCCCCCGCCGGCGCCCGCCTCTTCGCCCGCGTGCTGGCCTGGCTGGCACAGGCGGCGGAACGGCGCGGCCAGCAGTGGGCGCGGGCGCGTGAGCGCCGCCTGACCGAGCACGCGCTGCACCAGCTCGACGGCCACACGCTGCGCGACATCGGCCTCTCACGCAGCGAGATCTCGTCGATGGCCGCCGAAGCCGCCGGCGAGGTCGAGGCCACCCGCTCCCGCGTGTGGCGCGAGATCGGCTGCCGCGTCGTCTGAATCACCACCGCCCGCCGATCCCCGCCGGCGGGGCCGCTCCACCCGCGCTCCGCCCATCCACCCCGCCCCTCTTCAACCCTCTTGCAGGAGACGACCATGGCCTTGACCCACCCCGACACCACGCCGCGCGCCCGCAGCGCCACCCCGGCCTATGCGAAGTGCATCGAAGCCTCGAGCCGCGTGCGCTGGGACATCGAGCGCGACGTCATCCGCGGCCGCACGTTCGACACGACGCGCAAGTTCCTGCCCGACGGCCTGTCGAAGGTCGGCGAGCTCGGCTTCCTCTCGGCCGCCGAGCAGCGGCGGCTGTCGCAGGTCCAGGGCCGCACGTACGCCAACATGTTCGGCTTCATCGAGCGCGCCATCGCGGCCAAGACGCTCGAGCTGTCGCAGAGCCACCAGTTCGGCGACCAGGTCGCGTTCGAGGCACTGGTGCGCTTCACCGACGAGGAGCTCAAGCACCAGGCGCTCTTCCGCCGCCTGGAGCAGATCGCCGCGGAGGGCATGCCCCCGGGCTACGCCTTCGGGCCCGACGCCAACGCGGTGGCGCAGGCCGTGCTCGCGCACTCCACCTGGGCCGTGCTCGGGCTGACGCTCGACATCGAGATCTTCACGCTCGCGCACTACCGCTCGAGCATCGAGCCCGCCAGCACCGGGGCGGCCGCGCTCGACCCGCTGTGGACCGACGTCTTCCTCTTCCACTGGAAGGAGGAGTCGCAGCACGCCATCCTCGACGAGCTGGAATGGCGGCGCGAGCACGCGCGCCTCGACGAGGCCGGGCGCGACCGGGGCGTCACCGACCTCATCTCGCTCGACGGCGCCGTCGACGGCATCCTCGTGCAGCAGGCCACGGCCGACGCCACGTACTTCGTGCAATGCGCCGGGCGCTCCTTCGATGCCGCCGAGACCGCCGCCGTGCACGACCTCGTGCTGCGCGCCTACCGCTGGCAGTACATCGTCAGTGGCGTGCAGGAGCCGCGCTTCGCCGAGGTGATGAAGGAGCTCGTCACGCCGGCGCAGATGCAGCGCATCGGCGCCGCGCTCGGGCCCATCGTCAACCACGTGATGGGGTGAGGCGGACATGATCATCCACACCTCCCGGCCCCTCTGGTCGGCCTGCGGCGAGGCGCCCCGGGTCGCCCACGCGACGACGCGGCCGCTCGTCATCGCGCTGCACGCCAGCGCCAGCTCGGCGCGGCAGTGGCGGGCGCTGGCGGCACGCCTGGAGCCGCAGGGCGCCGCCGCGTCGCGCACCGTCACCGGCTACCGCGTGATTGCGGTCGACCTGCACGACCACGGGGTCGGCCCGGCCTGGACGGTGGGCGGCGCCAGCCGCGCGCCACTCACGCTCGAGGACGAGGCCGCGCTCGTGGCGCCGCTGCTGGCCGAGGCCGGCCGCGTCAGCGACGGCGGCGGCGTGCACCTCGTCGGCCACTCCTACGGCGGCGCCGTGGCGCTGAAGGTGGCGTGCCAGCACCCGCAGCACGTGCGCTCGCTCGTGCTGTACGAGCCGGTGGCCTTCCGCCTGCTGATGGACGACCCGGCCAGCCATGCCGAGACGCAGGAGGCGCTGGCGGTGACCGCCCAGATGCAGACGCGCCTGGAACGCGACGATGTCGCGGGTGCCGCGCAGCACTTCGTCGACTACTGGTCGGGCAGCGGCACCTGGCAGGCGATGCCTGCCGGTGCGCGCGCCGCCGTCGAGGCGCACATGCCGATCGTGATGCAGCACTTCGGAGCGCTGTTCAACGAACGGCAGCAGGTCGCAGCGGTGTCACGCCTGGCCGTGCCGACGCTCGTGCTGAGCGGCGAGCGCACGGTGGCCACGGCGCGGCGCATCGCCAAGCGGCTGCGCACGCTGCTCGCCAACGCCGTGCACGAGGCGCTGCCGGGCCTGGGCCACATGGGCCCGGTCACGCACGCCGAGTTCGTCGCCGAGCGCATTGCCGCGCACCTGCAGGCGCCGGCGCGCGCGCCCGACCCGATGCCTTTCCCGTCCTCCCCGGTGCATCGGCCCCGGGATCTCCTCACCGCCCACTGACCTCTTTCAACCCCTGGAGACGCACCATGAACCAGACCGCGACCCCCTCCGCCGCCGGCAACCCCACGGCCGCCGCGCCCGACTTCACCGCCATCAAGCAACGCCAACAGGCCACGTGGGCGAGCGGCGACTACGCCGTCGTCGGCACGACGCTGCAGATCGTCGGCGAGCAGCTCGCCGAGGCCGTGGACGTGCGCGCCGGCGAGCAGGTGCTCGACGTCGCCGCCGGCAACGGCAACGCCACGCTCGCCGCGGCACGCCGCTTCGCCGAGGTGACCTCGACCGACTACGTGCCGGCACTGCTCGAGCGCGGCAGCGCGCGCGCCGCTGCCGAGGGCCTGAAGGCGAAGTTCCTGCCCGCCGACGCGGAGAACCTGCCCTTCGACGACGGCCGCTTCGACGTCGTGCTCTCGACCTTCGGCGTCATGTTCGCGCCGCAGCACGAGCGCTGTGCGGCCGAGATGCTGCGCGTCGTGCGCCCCGGCGGCCGCATCGGCCTGGCCAACTGGACGCCAACGGGCTTCATCGGCCGCCTGTTCAAGGTGCTCGGCTCGCACGTGGCGCCGCCGGCCGGCGTGCGCTCGCCGGCGCTGTGGGGCAACGAGGAGCACGTGCGCGGCATCTTCGGCGCCGGCGCGGCCGTTCGCTGCGAGCGCCGCATCTTCAACTTCCGCTACCGCTCGGCGGCGCACTTCGTGGAGATCTTCCGCGACTACTACGGCCCCACGCACAAGGCCTTTGCTGCGCTGCCCGAGGCCGGCCGTGCCGCGCTCGAGCGCGACGTCCTGGCCCTGCTCACCGAGCTCAACGTCGCCGGCCCCGGCTCGCTGGTCGTGCCCAGCGAGTACCTCGAAATCGTCGTCACACGGAAGTGACACGGGCAGGCGCATCCGCCATCCCGCCATCCCGCCATCCATTTGAACCACAGGACCACGCCGTGAACTTCGTCCAACCCCTCACCGCGCTCGCGGCCGCTGCGCTGCTGGCAGCCTGCGCCAGCGGGCCCGCGCCGGTGGCCGTGCCGCCGGCCATCGCCACCGCACCGCACCAGCCGCTGGCCATGAGCATCGCCGCCCGCGGCGTGCAGATCTACGAGTGCCGCGCCACGCCGGCCGCCGCCGGCGATGCGCGCTCCGCCCGGCATGAGTGGGCCTTCGTCGCCCCCGAGGCCGAGCTGCTCGACGCCGACGGCCACACCATCGGCCGCCACGGCGCCGGCCCGCATTGGACCTTCGAGGACGGCACGCGCGTCACCGGTCGCGTGACAGGGCGCGCCGATGCGCCGCAGGCCGGCGCCATCCCATGGTTGCTGCTCGAGTCGCGCACGACGCCACCGAACGGGCCGCTCAACGCCATGAACGACCTGCGTGCCATCCAGCGCATCAACACCTCGGGCGGCAAGGCGCCGGCCGAGGCCTGTCAACCCGGGGACGCGGGCAGCCGCGTGCGCGTGCCGTACACGGCCGACTACCTCTTCCACGGCGCGCGCTGAACGGGCGCCGCTCCGACCGGACTCTCACCACCGAGGACTCCCATCATGAAATCCCTCAAGCCCTTCGTGCTCACCGCCACGGCCCTGGCCGCGGCTGCGATCGCCGTCGCGACGCCCGCGCGCGCCGACGCCGTGACCGACTGGAACATCCTGGCCGGCGAATTCGTCGGCGAGGCCAAGCTCGGCACGCCACCGGCGATGCGCGTCATGGCCATCGTGCACACCGCCATGCATGGCGCCGTGAGCCAGGTGCCGGCCGCCGCGCAGGAGGCCGCCGTGGCCGCCGCCAGCCGCAGCACGCTGATGGCGCTGCTGCCGACGCAGCAGGCGGCCATCGAGGCCGCCTACAAGGCGGCGCTGGCGAGGATGGCCGACACGCCTGCGCGCAGCGCCGGCCTCGGCGCTGGCGAACGCGCCGCCGCCCAGGTGCTGGCCGCGCGCGCCAAGGAAGGGCCGGTCTTCGCCGCGCCCGACACCACGCGTCCGCATGTCGGCACGCCCGGCGCCTACGTGCCCACCGCCCCGCTCGCTGCGACGGCCTGGCCGACCCGCACGCCGTGGGTGATGACGAGCCCGTCGCAGTTCCGCCCGGCGGCACCGCCGGCGCTGACGAGCGACACCTGGGCACGCGACCTGGAGGAGATCCGTGCCTTCGGCGGCCGCGCGAGCGCGCGCCGCAGCGCCGAGCAGACCGAGATCGCACGCTTCTGGGACTACTCGATGCCGCCCGTCTACCACGGCGTCGTGCGCTCGGTGGCGTCGATGCCGGGCCGCGACATCGCCGCCAACGCGCGCCTCTTCGCCACCGTGGCGCAGGCGATGGACGACGCGCTCATCGCCGTCTTCGACGCGAAGTACCACTACAGCTTCTGGCGCCCGGTGACGGCGATCCGCAACGCCGACATCGACGGCAACGACGCGACGAACCGCGACACCACCTGGCTGCCGCTGATCGACGTGCCGATGCACCCCGAGTACCCGAGCGGCCACAGCATCCTCGCCGGCGCCGTGGGCGCGGTGCTGAAGGCCGAGGTCGGCGCGGCGCCGGTGAAGCTCTCGACCACCAGCCCCACCGCCAAGGGCGTGACGCGGCAGTGGACGAACATCGACGACTTCGTGCAGGAGGTGGCAATGGCGCGCGTCTACGGCGGACTGCACTACCGCTTCACGAACGAGGTGAGCATCGGCATGGGCCGGGCCATCGGTGAGCTGGCCACGAAGCGGCAGCAGGCGGCAGCCCTGCTTGACCACTCTGCGCCGGCCGGGGAATAGTCCCGTTCCATGGGCATCCGCATCGTGAAGCTGGGCACCCCGCGTGCCGCCGACGAAGGTCTTCGCCTGGGCACGGTGCGGCGCCCGCCGCGCGGCGTGCCCAAGGCGGAGTTCGCCCGGCGCGACTTCTACGACGTGTGGCTGCCCAACCTCTCGCCCAGCGCCGCGCTGGTTGCCGAGGCCCAGGCCGCCGCACAAGGCCACGACGACAAGGCCTGGGCCGCCTTCGAGCGAAGGTTCAAGGCCGAGATGGACGAGCCCGATGCGGGCCGCGTGCTCGACCTGCTGGCGGCGTTGTCGCACCAGACCTCGTTCTCGCTCGGCTGCTATTGTGAGGACGAGCGGCGCTGCCACCGCGCGGTGCTGCGCGAGATGCTGCTGGCGCGCGGGGCGGTGATCGTGGAACAGGCAAGGAGCGGCCCGCCTCGCTAGAGCCTGCCTCCGCCGGAGCCGTGCTGCCTCGCCCCCTCAGGCGTGCGCCTGGCCCGCCCGGTAGACCTCGAACACCAGCACCTCGCAGTCGAGGTCGCCGAGTTGCTTTTCGATCAGCGGCTTCACATCGTCCCAGGCGAGGCCACCGACCCCGGTCGCCAGGCGGGGCAGCGCGATCTGCTTCCAGCCTTCGTTGCGCGCCTCCTGCGCCAGCGCCTTGAGGGCGTGGTTGACGTTGGCCGTGGTGGCGCGGCCCGGATTGCCGCCGTGCCCCCACGCGCCGCCTTGCGTGAACAGCGCCACCACGCGCCGCCCGCCGGCGCCGCCCCAGGCCCACAGCCCGCCCTCCTTCGGGTGGCTGGTCTGGCAGAAGTGCCTGAAGTCCTTGTACATGGCCGGAAACTGCTCGCGCAGCGAATGCGCGAGGCCCTGGCTGAAGGGGTCGTTGGGCGCCACGCCATGCGCGATGACGGGCAGGTCGCCCACGAGCAGGTCGCCACTGACGAATCGGATCATGAAACCTCCATTGCCTTGATGCACCGAGCATGCCTGCGCGGCGCCGCGGCGCACTGACGGGCGTCAAGGGCACGCGTCAAGGCGGCGCGCTACGCCTTCGTCAGCGTGAGCAGGATGTCGGCGTACCAGGCGCAGTTCAGGCCCAGCGACTCGTCTTCGACGAGGTCGCGCCCGCCCATGTCCATGCGCGAGGAGTGGATGCCCAGCAGCTTCCACGGCAACCCCGCACTGCCTTGCGCGCCCGGCGGGCTGCGCATCACCACCGGCGCGCCGCTGGTGCCGCGGTGCGTGCGCGCATCGGTGAGAAAGAGACCCTGGCCCTGGAAGCGCGTGCCGAACGACGAGGCCACCGCGGCCTGCCGAGCCACCGGCAGGTGGTGGCGACTGTCCTGGAAGCCGAGCGGGAAGCCGACGACGAGCAGCGGCGTGCCGATCTCGACATCACCGAGCGGCTCCTGCAGATGCTCCGGCGAGAAGGCCCAGGGCTCGAAGCCGCCGAGCACCTCGCGGTCGATGCGGATGGCCGCGACGTCGATCTCGCCGCCGGAGTCGCGCGC
>JAEUPE010000273.1 GCA_016790435.1 Rubrivivax sp.
GATGACGATCTCCTGCACGCCGTGCGTGCCGGCGCGCTGCACCACCTCGTCCATGCTGGCGATGAAGCTCTCGCCGCCCTCGAGGCTGAAGCGCTTCTGGCCGACGTACTTGGTGTGCAGGAAGCGCTCCAGGCCCTCGGCCGCGGTGAGGCGGTCGAGGATGTGCTTCTTGGCCTCGGCACTGTAGGTCGGCTTGCTGCGGATCGACTCCAGCCGCTCCTGCCACCAGCGCTTCTCGGCCGGGTCCGTGCAGTGCATGAACTCCGCACCGACCGTGCCGCAGTAGGTCTCGCGCAACGCCTGCACGATCTCGCGCAGGGTCATGTTCTCGGACTTCGTGAAGTACGTGTTCGTGGCCGAGAACGTGATGTCCATGTCAGACTCGGTCAGGTCGTAGAACGCCGGCTCGAGTTCGGGGATCTTGGGGCGCTCGGTGCGCTTGAGCGGGTCGAGGTCGGCCCAGCGGCTGCCGAGGAAGCGATAGGCCGCGATGAGCGACTGCACGTGCACCTGCTTGCGCGCCACCGCGAGGTCGGCCTCGCTCGCCTTGAGCGCGAAGGCGTTGGCCTTGGCGCGCTGCGCGAAGCTCTCGACCACGGGTGCGTGCGCGACGTCGCGGTTCTCGCTGCCGTCGACCGCGGGCACGTGCTGGAGGTTGTCGAAGTAGGCGCGCCAGTTGTCGGGCACGCTGCCGGGGTTGTCGAGGTAGGCCTCGTACAACTCCTCGACGTAGGGGGCGTTGCCCCCGAACAGGTACGAGTTGGACCTGTACTGCTGCATCATCTTTCGCTCACCTTCGCGCCCCCGGTTTCCGGAGGCTCAGGATGGGTTGCAGGAACCTTCCGCGTTCCCCGGCTTCACCGGGCTGGCGGAGTAGCGATCCGCCTTGCGGCCCGCCGTTGCGCCCACGCGGGCGGCTCTGGCGGATCGTCAAGGGGACGGGAAGGGACGGGATTCCAGTCTTCTCTTCGGGCCGGGACTCTACCACCCGACACCTCGTCGCAGCCCCTCTTCGTCGTCGCGAATTAGGCGCCTGCAACCCTTCTATTTCGCTGACAAGCGGCGCGCGTTCGGCGCACCCTGTCGGCCCCATGCCACAGACCGCGCCCGCCTCGCCCAGCCCGCGCCGCGTCGTCTACCTGCAGGCGCTGGCGCCCGCCAAACCACCCACCGGAACGGCCTGCAACGGGTGCGGCCTGTGCTGCGCCGCCGAGCCCTGCCCGCTGGGCATGTTGCTTTCGCGCCGCCGTCGCGGCGCCTGCGCGGCCTTGCGCTGGTCGCCACCCGAGAGGCGCTACCTCTGCGGGGCCCTCGCCGAACCGGCGCTGTGGCTGCCGTGGCTGCCCGTGGCCTGGGCACGGCGGCTGGTACGGCGCTGGATTGCCGCCGGCGTGGCCTGCGACGCTGAGCTCGCACCTGACTGAAGGGCTCCCGGGCCGCGACGACCGGCCCGGCCTCCTTGGCAAGGCGCTGACAAAGCCGCACGGCCACACCGGCTCGGCGAGGGCGAACGTCCGAGGCCGCTGGCGCGATGACCGTGGATGCCCACGCCGGCCTCGGAGTTTCCCGGCTGCCCCGGGGGTGGCAAGCCTCTACGATCCGGGGCTTCGCATTTTTCTCCCGAGGAGAACTCCATGAGTCTGAAGAAATGGGCAGCCGCACTGGCTGCCACCGCCGCGCTGGTGAGCACGGTGGCGGTGGTCCCGGCCGCTTCCGCGCAGACCCTGCGCTGGGCTGCGCAGAACGACATCCTGACGCTGGACCCGCACTCGCAGAACCATGCGACGACCAACGCCATCCTGATGCACGCCTACGAAGGCCTCACCCGCTACAGCGCCACCTACCAGATCGAGCCCGCGCTGGCCACGAAGTGGACCTTCACGAGCCCGACGCAGGTGCGCTTCGAACTGCGCAAGGGCGTCAAGTTCCACGACGGCACGCCGTTCACCGCCGACGACGTCATCTTCTCCTTCGGCCGCATCCGGCAACCGCAGGGCACGATGGGCATCTACGTGACGGGCATCAGCGACATCAAGAAGATCGACGACCACACCGTCGACTTCATCATGGCCGCGCCGAACCCGCTCCTGCTGCGCAACATCGTCGACTTCCGCATCATGAGCAAGGTGTGGAGCGAGAAGAACAACACCGCCAAGGTGCAGGACTACAAGGCGAAGGAAGAGAACTTCGCCAGCCGCAACGTCATGGGCACGGGTGCCTATCGCATCCTGAGCTGGCAGCCGGAGCAGCGCATCATGATGGCCCGCAACGACGGCTGGTGGGACAAGACCACCGGTAACGTGGCGCAGGTCGTCTACTCGCCGATCAAGTCCGACGCCACGCGCGTGGCCGCCTTGCTCGCCGGCGACGTCGACATGCTCACCGACGTGCCGGTGCAGGACCTCGACCGGCTGGCCAAAGACAAGCGCCTGAAGGTCGTCAACGGCCCCGAGGTGCGCACGATCTACCTCGCGCCCGACCTCGGCAGCCCCGAGCTGAAATACGGCAGCGTCAAGGGCAAGAACCCGTTCGCCGACAAGCGCGTGCGCCAGGCCCTGAGCATGGCCATCGACCGCGAGGCCATCAAGAAGAGCATCATGCGCGGCATGTCGGTGCCCGCCGGCCTGATGGTGGCCCCGGGCGTCAACGGCTGGACCCAGCAGCTCGACACGCCCACCAAGGTGGACGTGGCCGGTGCCAAGAAGCTGCTCGCCGAGGCCGGCTACCCCGATGGCTTCGAAACGCGGCTGAACTGCCCGAACAACCGCTACGTCAATGACGAGAAGATCTGCCAGGCCATCGTCTCGATGTGGGCGCGCGTAGGCGTGAAGGCGCAGCTCGTGGCCGAGAACATGGCCACCTTCATCCAGAAGGTGCAGAACTTCGACCACTCCGTGTACCTGCTCGGCTGGGGTGTCGCCACCTATGACGCGCAGTACACGCTGCAATCGCTGATCCGCACGCGCACGAGCGGTGCCGACGGCAACTTCAACTTCAGCAAGATCAGCGACAAGGAGGTCGATGCCGCGGTCGACGCCATGAAGTCGGAGACCGACATCGCCAAGCGCAACGAGCTCATCCGCAAGGCCCTCGTGCGTACCCGCGACGAGGTGCTGGCGATTCCGCTGCACCACCAGATCCGCCCGTGGGTGATGAAGGCCGGTGTCACCACCGTGCACCGTTCGGACGATCGACCGGAGGCGCGCTTCACGAGCGTGCGCTGAGCCCAGGTCGGCGAAGGCGGGGCGGTGCCGCCTTCGCGGCTTCGGCACCGCACCAGAGAAAAGGGGCCCCTCGGGGCCCCTTCTCATTGCGACCCCGGCTCGGGGTGCCTCAGCCCAGCCTGTCGATGACCCGTCGCCCGCCTTGCATCAGCAGCCGGATGGATTGCCCCGGCTGCGTCAGCGGCGCGAGGTCGCGTTCGAGTTCGCCATCGACGACCAGCAGATCGGCCCAGGCGCCGACGGCGATGCGCCCGATGTGCGACTCCTGCCGCATCAGTCGAGCAGCGGTCCAGGTGGCACCCTGCAGCACCTCCAGCGGCGGCTGCACCTGCTGGCGGATGACGAACTCGCCGTTCTGCTGCCCGTGCATGTGCCCGAGCAGGTCGGTGCCGAAGGCCACCGGCACGCCTACGGCGCGAGCGATGCGCACCGCCTCGATGCCCCGCCCCTTGACCATCTCGAGCTTGTCGAGCATGGCGTGGCTCCAGCCGAGGCGCTCGCCTTCGGCAGCCAGCGCGGCATAGGTCGACAGCGTCGGCACGAGGTAGGCGCCGTGCTCCTTCATCACCCGCGCGGTGGCTTCGTCGATGAGGTTGCCGTGCTCGATGCTGCGCACCCCGGCCTGCACGGCCCGCGTCACGGCGCGCGGTGAATAGGCATGCGCCATCGCGTACAGGTTGGCGGCTTCGGCTTCTTCGACGGCCGCACGCAACTCCTCGAGAGAGAACTGCGTGCCCTCCAGCGGGTCGCTCGGGCTGCTGATGCCGCCACCGGCCATGATCTTGACCTGGTTGGCACCCGTGCGCACCTGCTCGCGCACCGCGCGGCGCACCTCGCCCACGCCGTCGGCGATGGCACCGACGAGGCCGAGGCCCGCGCAGGCGCAAAAGAGCTCGCGCGTGCGCACGCCGCGCGGCCGCATGTCGGCGTGGCCGCCCGTCTGGCTGATGGGAAAACCGGCGATGAAGAGGCGCGGGCCCGCGTACAGGCCGCGCTGCTGCGCCTCCTGCAGGCCCTGGTCGGCCCCCGCGGCGTCGCGCACGGTCGTGAAGCCGCGGTGCAGCATGTCGCGCATGATGCGGCTGGCCTCGGCGCCGACGAGCGAGACCGGTTGCATCGCCAGGCCCACGAGGTCGTGCGAGGCGGCCACCACGTGCACGTGCGCGTCGATCAGGCCCGGCAGCAGGGCGCGGCCGCCGGCGTCGATGACGGCGGCAGCCGGCGCCTCCCGCCGCTCCTGGGTCACCTCGACGATGCGCTCGCCCTCGATGACCACGGTCGTGCCGGGCACGAAGCGCGCGTGTTCGCTGTCGAAGAGCCGCGCGTTGCGGATCAGGGTACGCTGCATCGTCCGGACCTGAAGGTTGGATTACTTGCTCACCGGCGCCGAGGCCGGTGCGCTGGAGGACGGCGGCGCCGAAGCGGCAGGCTCCGCCGGCTTGGGCGGGGGCAACGGGATGCTGCCGCCCACGCCGATGGAGATGCCACCGGGCAGGGGCAGCGCGATGCCGATGCCCACCGACGTGCAGGCCGACATCGCCAGGGTCAACGACGCGACCACGGTGCCGGCAACGGCGAGCTTGAGGCAACGCTTGTTCATGCGGGCACGCTACGCGAGGGCCGGCGCGGCGTCCAGTGCGCGGCTGCGCGCTGCGGCGTACTCACGTTTCAGGCGCGCCACCAACTCGCCGGCCGGCAGCACGGCCTTCACAGCGCCGATGCCCTGCCCGCAGCCCCAGATGTCCTTCCAGGCCTTCGAGGAGCTCTCGCCGCCACCGAAGTTCATCTTGCTCGGGTCGCTCTCGGGCAGGTTGTCCGGGTCCATGCCGGCCGCGCGGATGCTCGGCTTCAGGTAGTTGCCGTGCACGCCGGTGAACAGGCTCGAGTAGACGATGTCGTCGCTGTTGCTGTCCACGATGCACTGCTTGTAGGCCTCGGAGGCACGCGCCTCCTGCGTGGCGACGAAGGCGCTGCCGATGTAGGCGAAGTCGGCCCCCATCGCCTGCGCGGCGAGCACGCCACCGCCGGTGGCAATGGCTCCTGAAAGCGCCACCGGCCCGTCGAACCACTCGCGGATCTCCGACACCAGCGCGAACGGGCTCTTCACGCCCGCATGCCCGCCCGCGCCCGCGGCCACCAGGATGAGGCCGTCGGCGCCCTTTTCGATCGCCTTCTTCGCGAACGTGTTGTTGATGACGTCGTGCAGGACGATGCCGCCCCAGCCGTGCACCGCATCGTTGATATCGGTGCGCGCCCCGAGGCTCGTGATGACGATGGGCACCTTGTACTTGGCGCACACCTGCATGTCGTGTTCGAGCCGGTCGTTCGTCTTGTGCACGATCTGGTTGATCGCGTACGGCGCTGCCGGCCGCTCCGGGTGCGCCTTGTTCCAGGCGGCGAGCCCCTCGGTGATCTCGGCCAGCCACTCGTCGAGTTGCGAGGCCGGGCGGGCATTGAGTGCCGGCATCGAGCCCACGATGCCGGCCGTGCATTGCGCCAGCACGAGCTTGGGGTTGCTGACGATGAACAGCGGCGCACCGATCACGGGGAACGGGACCTGCTGCAGGACACGGGGCAACGGCATCGAAAGGGCTCCAGGGTGGATCAAGAACGCGACGGTGAATCGAAGGGCGTCGGGAACCGCCCAGAAGGCGGCACCGGCGCCCGTGCGGCCTAGAAGGCTTCCAGGGCCAGCGCCGTCACGGGCTCGGCGCCTTCGACGATGCTGTCGCGCAGCGCCGGCGCCTTGACGAGGATGTGGTCGGCATAGAAGCGCGCCGTGGTGATCTTCGCCTTCATGAAGTCGGCGTCCTCGCCCGCGGCCAGGCGATCTTCGGCGACGAGCAACGCGCGTGCCATCTGCCAGCCGGCCACCACGGTGCCGGCGAGCATCAGGTAGGGCACGCTGCCGGCGAAGACGGCATTCGGGTGCGCCTTGCTGTCCTTGCCGCTGCCGGCCACCACGAAGGCCACCACGTCCAGCAGCGCGCGGCGTCCAGCCTCCAGGCGACGCGCCATGGCCTTGGCGTCGGCGCCGGGGCGCTCGTTCAGCTCGCCGACGGTGGCCTCGATCTGCGTGGCGATGGCGCGCGCCGTCGCGCCGCCGTCGCGGGCCGTCTTGCGCCCGACGAGGTCGTTGGCCTGGATGGCGGTGGTGCCCTCATAGATGGTGAGGATCTTCGCGTCGCGCAGGTACTGCGCCGCACCGGTCTCCTCGATGAAGCCCATGCCGCCGTGCACCTGCACGCCCAGGCTCGCCACCTCGAGGCTCATCTCGGTGCTGAGGCCCTTCACGAGCGGCACCATGAACTCGTAGAAGGCCTGGTTGTGCCGGCGTACCTCGGCGTCGGTGTGCGCGTGCGCGGCGTCGTAGGCGGCTGCGGCCACATAGGCCATGGCGCGGCAGGCCTCGGTGTAGGCGCGCATGGTCATCAGCATGCGGCGCACGTCGGGGTGGTGGATGATGGGCGCGGCCTTGTTCAGGCTGCCGTCCACCGGCCGGCTCTGCACGCGGTCGCGCGCGAAGGCCACGGCCTTCTGGTAGGCACGCTCGGCGGTGGCGATGCCCTGCACGCCGACGCCGAAACGCGCCGCGTTCATCATGATGAACATGTACTCGAGGCCGCGGTTCTCCTGGCCCACGAGGTAGCCCACCGCCCCGGCCAGGCCGCCGGGCTTCGTGATGCCGTCTCCGTACTGCAGCACCGCGGTCGGGCTCGCCTTGATGCCGAGCTTGTGTTCGATGCTCACGCAATGCACGTCGTTGCGCTGGCCGCCGGGCAACACCTTCGGGCAGATGAACAGGCTGATGCCCTTCACCCCCTCCGGCGCGCCCGCCACGCGCGCCAGCACGAGATGCACGATGTTCTCGGCCAGGTCGTGCTCGCCGTAGGTGATGAAGATCTTCGTGCCGAACAGCCGGTGGCTGCCGTCGGGCTGCGGCTCGGCACGCGTGCGCACGAGGCTCAGGTCGCTGCCGGCCTGCGGCTCGGTGAGGTTCATCGAGCCGGTCCAGGTGCCGTCGATCATCTTCGGGATGTAGGCGGCCTTCTGTTCGTCACTGCCCGCGGTGAGCAGCGCCTCGATGGCGCCGTCGGTCAGCAGCGGGCAGAGCGCGAAGCTCATGTTGGCGCTGTTCAGCATCTCGCCGCAGGCACTGTGGATGAGCTTGGGCAGGCCCTGGCCGCCGAACTCGGCCGGGTGCTGCAAACCCTGCCAGCCGCCCTCGGCGAACTGCCTGAACGCCTCCTTGAAGCCGGGCGTCGTGGTCACCTTGCCGTCGTGGAAGGAAGACGGCGCCTTGTCGCCTTCCCAATTCAGCGGCGCGAGAACGTCGCCGGTGAAACGCGCGCATTCCTCGAGCACGGCAGCGGCCGTGTCGTAGCCGGCCTCTTCGTGGCCGGGCAGCGTGGCCACGGCGTCGATGCCGGCCAGCTCCTTCATCACGAAGAGCATGTCCTTCACGGGGGCGCGGTAAGTCATCGTCAGTCTCCCAGGGAACAGAAAGGGGCGCTCAAGCCTGACTCAAGCGCCCCTGGACCGCGTGCACGGCAAGTGCACGGCGCGTCAGAGCTTGGCGACCAGTTCCGGCACGGCGGTGAAGAGGTCCGCCTCGAGGCCATAGTCGGCGACGCTGAAGATCGGCGCTTCGGGGTCCTTGTTGATGGCCACGATGACCTTGCTGTCCTTCATGCCCGCCAGGTGCTGGATGGCGCCGCTGATGCCGCAGGCCACGTAGAGCTGCGGCGCGACGATCTTGCCCGTCTGACCGACCTGCCAGTCGTTGGGCGCGTAGCCCGCGTCCACCGCGGCGCGGCTGGCGCCGAGCGCGGCGCCGAGCTTGTCGGCCAGCGGCGTGAGCACCTCGGTGAACTTGTCGCTGCTGCCCAAGGCGCGGCCGCCGCTGACGATGATCTTGGCCGCCGTCAGCTCGGGCCGGTCGAGCTTGGCGATCTCGCTGCCGACGAAGCTGGACAGGCCGGCATCGGCCGCCGCCGCCAGGCTCTCGACCGCGCCGCTGCCGCCGCTGGCGGGCGCGGCGTCGAAGCCCGTGGTGCGCACGGTGATCACCTTGATCGCGTCGGTGCTCTGCACGGTGGCGATGGCGTTGCCGGCATAGATGGGGCGCTCGAACGTGTCGGGGCTGATGACCTTGGTGGCGTCGCTGATCTGCGCCACGTCGAGCAGCGCGGCGACGCGCGGCGCGACGTTCTTGCCGCCGGCCGTGGCTGGGAAGAGGATGTGGCTGTAGTTCTTCGCGACGGCCAGCACCTGGGCCGCGACGTTCTCGGCCAGGCCGTGCGCGAGGCCCGGCGCGTCGGCATGCAGCACCTTGGCGACGCCGACGATCTTGGCCGCGGCCTGCGCCGCCCCGGCGGCATTGGCGCCGGCCACCAGCACGTGCACGTCGCCGCCGCAGGCCAGCGCGGCGGTCACGGTGTTCAGGGTCGCGCCCTTGATGGACGCGTTGTCGTGTTCGGCAATGACAAGCGATGCCATTCAGATCACCTTCGCTTCGTTCTTGAGCTTGTCGACCAGGGCCGCCACGTCGGGCACCTTCACGCCTGCGCCGCGCTTGGGCGGCTCGGTCACCTTCAGCGTCTTGATGCGCGGCGCCACGTCGACACCGAGATCCGCGGGCTTCAACATCTCGAGCGGCTTCTTCTTGGCCTTCATGATGTTGGGCAGCGTCACGTAGCGCGGCTCGTTCAGGCGCAGGTCGGTGGTCACCACCGCGGGCAGCTTGAGCTTCAGCGTCTCGAGGCCGCCGTCCACTTCGCGCGTCACGCTCGCGTGGCCATCGGACACCTCCACCTTGCTGGCGAAGGTGGCCTGCGGCAGGCCGGCGAGCGCGGCCAGCATCTGGCCGGTCTGGTTGCAGTCGTCGTCGATGGCCTGCTTGCCGAGGATGACGAGCCCGGGCTGCTCCTTGTCGACGAGCGCCTTCAAGAGCTTGGCCACGGCCAGCGGCTGCAGTTCGTCGGTGCACTCGACCAGGATGGCGCGGTCGGCGCCGATGGCCATGGCTGTGCGCAGCGTCTCCTGGCACTGCGTGACGCCGCACGAAACCGCGATCACCTCGGTGGCGACACCCTTCTCCTTCAGACGCACCGCCTCTTCGATGGCGATCTCGTCGAACGGGTTCATGCTCATCTTCACATTGGCGATGTCGACGCCCGTGCCGTCGCTCTTGACGCGCACCTTGACGTTGTAGTCGACCACCCGCTTCACGGGCACCAGCACCTTCATGGAATCGGCTCCTCTAGGGACTCGTTGGGAATTCGTCGTGCAATCGGGGCAGGGTTCGAACGGACGTTAGCGGAAGGGCCGGGATTCTAGGAGGGGGCCGGCGTCACAGCAGTCCCGCCCGGCACATCGGTGCGCGCCGCCGCAACGCAAAATCGAACGACCGTGCTATTTTGCCATGGCCGGCGACGCCGGCAGGTGCGCCCGCGCCGCCACGCGGCCCCGCTCCACGTCGACCTTGCGCAACAGGACCCAGCCGACGACGAAGAACAAGGTCGTGGACAGGATGGCATGGCGATGGTTGCCCGCCGTGGCCCAGGTGACGAGCCCATAGGTCAGCGGCCCGAGGATCGCCGACAGCCGCGTCGCGAACGTCCACAGGCCGAAGAACTCCGCCAGCCGCTCGGGCGGCGCGAACAGCGCGGCCAGCGCCCGCCCGCCCGACTGGCTGCTGCCCATGCACAGGCCGGCGATGACCGCCGACACCCAGAAGAGCCCCGGCCCGGTGGCCGCCCACGCGAGCAGGATCATCACCACCCACCCGCCGAGCGTGAAGGACAACGCGCGCCGTTGACCGATGCGGTCCTGCGCGTAGCCGAAGGCGAAGGCCCCGGCGGCGGCGGCAATGTTGACGAGGAAGATCAGCAGCATCGTGTCGATCTGCTTGAAGCCGAGCGCCTCGGAGGCATAGACGGCCGCCAACGCGATGACGACGGCGATGCCCGCCTGGTAGAACATGGCACAAGCCAGCAGCCAGGCGAAATCGCGGTAGCGGCGCGCCTCCCGCCAGGTCTCGCGCAGCCGCCGCAGCGAGGCGCCCAGCCCTTCCTGGGCAGCGCCGGGCTGAGGTTGTGCCCGTTCGCGCAGCAGGGTGAAGGTGGCGAGCGAGGCCACGGCGTAGATGCCAGCGGTGATGAGCATCGTCACCGGCACGAAGTGCGTCGCCTTCAGCCCCTGTGCCTGCGCCCAAAGCACGTAGCCGAGGCTGAGCCCCAGCGCCAGCATGCCGCCGAAGTAGCCGAAGCTCCAGCCCCAGCCCGACACGCGGCCGAGCGCTTCGCGCCGCGCCAGCTCGGGCAGGAAGGCCGCGTTGAGCGCCTCGCCATAGGCGTAGAAGATGTTGGACAGCGCGATCGCCACCACCGCCAGCGCCAGGTCGCCGGGCCCGACACCTGCCAGCAGGCCCGTGCCGAGCACGCAGCCGACAGTGAAAAGCGCCAGCAGCCGCTTCTTCGCCGCGCGCACGTCGGCATAGGCGCCGATCGCCGGCATCGTGAGCATGACGATGGCATTGGAGACGGCCAGCGTCAGCGTCCACGCGAAGGTCGCCCAGTCGGCCCCGCCGGCGGCCACGCCGACGAAGTAGGCGCTGAAGACCGCCGTCAGCACCACCGTCGTGTAGCCGCTGTTGGCGAAGTCGTACATCGCCCAGCCGAAGACCTCGCGCTTGCTCACGCCCTCGTTGAGCGAGTCCTGGGCAAAGAGGGGCATGGGGGCTCCTGTGTGGCACCGGTCGGGCACCTGCGAAAGGCCGGCAAGGCGTGCCACGCAGCTTGGTGCCCAGGACGGGACTCGAACCCGTATGCCCCGTGAAGGGCCGCGGATTTTAAGTCCGCTGCGTCTACCGGTTTCGCCACCCGGGCCTGTGGGCGATTATGGGTGCGCACCGTCGTGCAGGGGCCGCGCGCACAGCGGGCGCGAGGAGGGGCGCCGCGGGGCCTCGGCCCGGCGATCGGACTGCAAGGCGCCGCCGGATGCGGCGGCACTGGCACGGGCTCCGGGCCGTTCCGGCGGCGACCATCACGGGCCCGCTTCTGGCTCCGGCGTGACGCGCGACTGCATGAACCTCTCGACGAAAACGCGCCGGGCCTCGCGGTCGGCGGCGCTGCCCTGGCGGTGCAGGATCGACTCCGCCACCTCGTAGCCGTACATCAGGAAGGCGCGGCCCCGCGCCTCTTCCGCGGCGAAACCCAGCGCCGTGAAGATGCGTTCGTGGTGGGCCAGGCGGGCCGCATCGGCCTCGTCGACGGCTTCACGCGCCATCTCGTCGCGGCGCGCCCAGGCGCGGATGGCCAGCTCGATGCGTGCCGCCTTGGCCGCCGCGCGGCCGCGGAACGGCAGCGAGGCGGCGTTGCGAAGCTGCTCGTGCGGGTCCGACCGATCCGTCTCCAGCCGGCGCGTCAGCGCCACGGTCGCCCGCTCGCGCCAGGCCTGCAACACGCGGCGCAGCAGGTCCTCGCGGTCGCGGAAGTGCCAGTAGAAGCTGCCACGCGTCACGCCGAGTTGCGTGGCCAGCACGTCCACGCGCACATGATCGATGCCCTGGTCGACCAGCACCTCGGTGGCGGCGTCGATCCAGGTCTCGGGCGTCAGCGGCGAGCGCCCGGCCTCGGCGGCGGCCACGGCTCGCCGGGTCTTGCGCGGCGGGCTCCGAACGGGCGCGGTGGACATCGTCAGCGTGTAGGTGCCCTGGGGGCGATGACCGCAAGGATGAGGCCATACAGCGATGTATGGAGCCGGGTGGAAACCCGGATGCGGAACGGTCCGCGGGTGCCTAGCATCAGCGCCAAACACATACACATGTGTATGGACCAGATGGAGACAACCATGGTCGACGCGGTGCCCCGCTTCTTCGACGACCCGTCCCAGCTCGCCCCGCGTCGCGCCGCGCGCGAGGACCTGGGCGGGGGTGCCTTCGTGTTGCGTTCTCCAGAGCCACTGCGGCCGCACGCCCGCTGCGTGGGTGAGTGGCTCGAGCATTGGGCCGAGACGACACCGCAGGCACTCGCCTTCGCCGAACCCGCGCCCGCAGGCTCAGCCACCAGCGCAAGCGGCGACGCCTGGACCCGCCTCACCTGGCAGGCCCTCCGGCAGCGCGTGGGCGCTGTCGCCCAGGGCCTGCTCGACCTGTCCCTGCCGGCCGGCAAGCCCGTGGTGGTGCTTTCCGACAATTCGCTCGACCACCTCGTGCTCGAGCTCGCATGCATGCACGTCGGCCGGGCGATGTGCCCGGTGACGAGCGGCTACAGCCGGCTCGCGCAGGGCGACTTCACGCGCATCCACGGCATCCTCGAGACGCTCGAGCCGGCGCTCGTCTATGCCCACGACGCCGCCACCTATGCGCCCGTGCTCGCGAAGGCACCGATCGATGCGCGCACCGTCTTCACGCACGGCGCCGACTCGGTGCCCGGTGCGCTGCCCTTCTCCGCGTTGCTCGCCACGCGCGAGACACCGGCCGTCGCAGCGGCCTTCGCCGCCATCGGCCCCGACACGCACGCCAAGTACCTTCTCACCTCGGGCTCCACCGGCCACCCGAAGGTCGTCGTCAACACGCAGCGCATGCTGACGGCCAACCAGCAGATGATCGCGCAGACGCTGCGCTTCCTCGACCGCGAGAAGCCCGTGCTGCTCGACTGGCTGCCCTGGAGCCACACCTTCGGCGGCAACCACAACACCTTCCTGGTACTGCGCACGGGCGGCACGATGTACATCGACGATGGCCGCCCCTTGCCCGGCCTCATCGACAAGACGCTCGCCCACCTGCGCGAGGTGCAGCCGACGCTGCACTTCAACGTGCCCAAGGGCTACGACATGATGCTGCCGGCCCTGGAGGCCGACCTCGAACTCGCCCGCCGCTTCTTCGGCAAGCTGCGCATGGTCTTCTACGCCGGCGCCGGCATGCCGCAGGCGACCTGGCAGCGCCTGGAGGCCGTGGCCGCCAAGGTGCGCGACGTGCAGACCGACCCGGTGTGGTTCACCACGAGCTGGGGCAGCACGGAGACGGCGCCCGCCAACACCTTCGCGCACTGGAAGCTCGACCGCGCCGGTGTGATCGGCCTGCCGATGCCGGGATGCGAGATCAAGTTCGTCCCCAATGGCGGCAAGCTCGAGATGCGGCTGCGCGGCCCCAACATCTTCCCGGGGTACAGGGGCAACGAGGCGGCAACGAGGGATGCCTTCGACGAAGAGGGCTACTACCGCATCGGCGACGCCGGCTACCTGCAGGACGAGAACGATCCCGCCAGCGGCATCGTCTTCAACGGCCGCGTGGCCGAAGACTTCAAGCTCACCAGCGGCACCTGGGTGTCGGTGGGCACGCTGCGCCTGCACCTCGTGACGGCGCTGGCGCCGCTGGCCCAGGACGCGGTCATCACCGGGCACGACCGACATGAGATCGGCGCCCTGATCTTCCTCACCGAGGCGGCGCGCAAGCTGCCGGCCGACGAGGTGCGCACGCAGGTGCAGGCGGCGCTGCGCCGCATCAAGGCCGAAGGTGCCGGCTCGGCGCACACACCCGCGCACGTGCTGCTGCTGCCCGACGCGCCCAGCATGGCCGCCGGCGAGATCACCGACAAGGGCTACATCAACCAGCGCCTGACGCTGCAGCGCCGCGCCGCCGAGGTGGAAGCACTCTATGCAAGACCCGCCGATGCGCGCGTGATCACCGCATGACCGTCACATGTCCGCCGAACACCGTCGCATGATGCGCCGCTGACCTCGCCCAGCGCCCGCTCCCCGCCACAGGAACACCGATGTCCACCGCCGCTCTTTCCTTCCAGCCGTTCTCCGCGCCTCCCGGGCCGCTGGCGCACCTGCCCTTGCTGCGCCTCGAGCAGGCCGGCCCCGTGCTGCATGTGCGCCTGAACCGCCCCGCCAAGCGCAACTCGATCAGCGACGAACTGCTGGCCCAGGTCCAGACGGTCTTCGTCAACGTGCCGAAGACGTTTCGCGTCGCCGTGCTGAGCGGCGAAGGGGCTCATTTCTGCGCCGGCCTCGACCTCTCAGAGGTGCTCGAACGCAGCACCGCCGAGGGCATCCTGCACTCGCGCATGTGGCACGCCTGCTTCGACCAGATTCAATACGGCCCGGTGCCGGTGATCGCCGTGCTTCATGGCGCCGTGGTCGGCGGCGGCCTCGAGCTCGCCAGCAGCGCGCACCTGCGCGTCGCCGAGGACAGCGCCTTCTACGCCCTGCCCGAAGGCACGCGCGGCATCTTCGTCGGTGGCGGCGGCTCGGTGCGCATCTCGCGCCTGCTCGGCACGGCGCGCATGACCGACATGATGCTCACCGGCCGTGTCTTCGACGCGGACGAGGGCCAGACCTTCGGCGTCAGCAACTACCGCGTGCCCGACGGCCAGGGCCTGGTCAAGGCGCTGGCACTGGCCGAGAAGATCGCCGGCAACGCGCCGCTGTCGAACTTCGCCATCACGCAGGCGCTGCCGCGCATCGCCGACATGCCGGCCGAGAAGGGGCTCTTCGTCGAGTCGCTGATGGCCGCCATCGCCGAGAGCGACGACGCGGCCAAGGAACGCGTGCGCGCTTTCCTCGAAAAGCGGGCAGGCAAGGTGGGCAAGGACGCCGCCAAGTGAGGCACCGCGGCCTCTTCCAGCGCTTCGAGGACGTCTTCCTCCTCGACGGCGTGCGCACGCCAATGGTCGACTACATGGGCGCGTTCGCCGACGCCAACCCGATCGACCTCGGCATCAAGGCGGCCAAGGCGGTGTTCGCCAGGAGCGGCATCGCGCCGGCGCAGGTCGACTCCGTGCTCGCGGGCAACATGGCGCCGGGCGGTTTCGACCAGTTCTACGTGCCGCGCCACATCGGCCTCTATGCCGGCGTGCCGCACGAGGTGCCGGCGCTGATGGTGCAGCGCATCTGCGGCACCGGCTTCGAGCTCTTCCGCCAGGCCGGCGAGCAGATCGCCACCGGTGCCGCGACGCTGGCGCTCGTCGTCGGCACCGAGAGCATGACGCGCAACCCGATCGCCGCCTTCGAGCACCGCGGCGGCTTCCGCCTCGGCGCGCCCATCGGCTTCAAGGACTACATGTGGGAGGCCCTCACCGACCCGGCGCCAGCCATCTCGATGATCCAGACGGCCGAGAACCTGGCGAAGAAGTACGGCATCGCACGCGAGGCGGTCGACGCCTTCGCCGCGGACTCCTTCGCCAAGGCCTGCGCGGCGCAGGAGGCGGGCTGGTTCGCGGGTGAGTTGGTGCCGGTGGAAAACGAGACGTTCGAGCTCGCCGGCTACAAGCCGCGCGGCATCCGCCTCGCGGGCAAGCACCCAGTGGCCGACCGCGACACGCACCCACGGCCGACGCCGCCCGAGGTGCTGGCCAAGCTGCGCACGGTGTTCAAGGACGGCGTGCAGACCGGCGGCAACAGCTCGGCGCTGACCGATGCCGCCGCCGCCGCGCTGGTGGCCAACGGCGAAGCGGCCAGTGCGTGGAGCCGCAGCACGGACCGTGCGCCGCTGGCGCGCGTGGCCGCCGCCGCTGTGGTGGGCGTGCCGCCCGAGATCATGGGCATCGGCCCGGCCCCTGCCATCCGGCTGTTGCTCGAACGGGCCGGCCTGCAACTCGCCGACATCGCCCGCTTCGAGATCAACGAGGCGCAAGGCGCGCAGACGCTGGCCGTGGCGCGCGACCTCGGACTCGACGAGACACGGCTCAACGTCAAGGGCGGCGCCATCGCGCTCGGGCATCCGCTCGCCGCCACCGGCGTTCGCCTGACGATCACCTTGGCGCGCCAGCTGCAGGAGATCGGCGCGCGCTGGGGCGTGGCCTCGGCCTGCATTGGCGGTGGCCAAGGCATCGCGCTGCTCGTCGAGAACACGCAGGCTCGGCAGTGAGAATCGCATGAGCAAGACGCACGTCTACCCCGTCAAGGTGCAGTTCGGCGACTGCGACCCCGCCGGCATCGTCTTCTTTCCGAATTTCAGCCGCTGGATGGACGAGGCCTCGCTCGAGTTCTTCATGGCCTGCGGCGTGCCGCCGTGGCGCGAGCTGGCCAAGACACGCGGCATCGTCGGCACGCCGCTGCTCGAGATCCACACCAAGTTCCTGAGGACGGCCACCTACGGCGAGACCATCGAGGTGCACACCACGGTGGAGGAATGGAGCCGCAAGACCTTCCGCCATCGCCACGTGGTCAAGCGCGGCGACACCGTGCTCTGCGAAGGCACCGAGGTGCGGGCCTTCGTCGAGCGCGACCCGGCCGAGCCGTCGCGCATCCGCGCCATTCCGGTGCCCGAAGACATCAAGGCGCTGTGTTCATGAGCGCCGTGCGTTGCCCCAGCCTTCGGGCCGGCCAGACTCTGGTTTGCCCCAATCGCCGCCCTCGCGTCTGCTCCGTTGAATCCCCGGTCGCTCAAGTCAGCGAGCCTCTGTCCCACTGAATCATTTGCCAGGAGACTGAACATGAAGCGTTTGACCCTCAAGACCCTCGTCGCTGCTGCCGCCCTCGCGCTGCTCGGCGCCTCGCCTGCGATGGCCGACGTCAACATCGGCGTGAGCCTCTCGCTCACCGGCCCGGGTTCGGGCCTCGGCATCCCGATGCAGAACCAGTTCAAGCTCTGGCCGCAGACCATCGGCGGCGAGAAGGTGAACCTGATCATCCTCGACGATGCCAGCGACCCCGGCAAGGGCGTGACCAATGCGCGCCGCTTCATCACCGAGGACAAGGTCGATCTCATCATCGGCTCCTGCCTCACGCCGGTCGCCGCAGCCATGGCGCCAGTGACGGCGGAGGCCAAGACCGTGCAGCTGGCGGCCTCGCCCGTGGGCGGACCCAACATCCCCGAGGCCTACCTGTTCCGCCTGCCTCAGGGCAACGACGTCATGGCCTACGCCGTCGTCGAGCACATGAAGAAGCAGGGCATCAAGACGGTCGGCTTCCTGGGCTACGTGGACGCCTACGGCGAACTGTGGCTCAGGGCCCTCACGCCGTTGGCCGAGAAGGCCGGCATCAAGATCGTGGCCGCCGAGCGCTTCCAGCGCACCGACACCAGCGTCACGCCGCAGGCGCTCAAGCTCACCAGCGCCAACCCCGACGCGATGCTCATCGTGGCCAGCGGCTCGGGCGCCGCGATGCCGCACAAGGCCATCGTGGAGCGTGGCTTCAAGGGCAAGATCTACCAGACGCACGCCGCGGCCACGATGGACCTGATGCGCATCGGCGGCAAGGACGTCGAAGGCAGCTTCGTCGTCAGCGGCCCGGCCATGGTGGGCGCGCAGCTGGTCGACAGCCACCCGAGCAAGAAGCTTGCGATGGACTTCCTCGCCGGCTACGAGAAGGCCTACGGCGTGGGCAGCGCCAACCAGTTCGCCGGCCACAGCTACGACGCGAAGATCGTGCTCGAGCGGATCATCCCGATGGCGCTGAAGAAGGGCAAGCCGGGCACGCCCGAGTTCCGCGCCGCGCTCAAGGAGGCGATGGAGACGATGGGCCGCACCGTGTTCTCGCACGGCGTGATGAACTGGACCGCGCAGGACCATTGGGGCTACACGAACGAGACCGGCGTGATGCTCAAGGTGGTCGACGGCAAGTTCGTCGTCGAGAAGTGATCGGCTGAGATCGCCACGAAGAGAACGCGCGATGGACTTCTCGATCGCCAGCATCCTGGCCCTGGACGGCCTGACCAACGGCGCCATCTACGCGCTGCTGGCCCTGGCCACGGTGCTGGTGTTCGCCGTCACGCGCGTCATCTTCATCCCGCAGGGCGAGTTCGTCGCCTTCGGGGCCCTCACGCTGGCGCTGCTGCAGACGGGCAAGGTGCCGGGCACCGTGTGGTTCCTTCTCGTGCTGGCGGTGGGCACTGCGATCTCCGATGTCTGGCACGGCGTGCGCCACGGCCATGCCGCGGCGCGCATCGCGCGGCAGGTCGGCGCCACGCTCGGCTGGCCGGTGGCGGTGTCGCTGCTGGCCATCTGGCTGGCGCCGATGAAGCTGCCGCTGCTGGCGCAGGCCGCGCTCACGCTGGCGCTCGTCACGCCCTTCGGCACGCTCATCTACCGCCTCGCCTACGAGAAGCTGGCCGATGCCACCGTGCTGGTGCTGCTCATCGTCTCGGTGGGCGTGCACTTCGCGCTGCTCGGCCTGGGCCTGTTCTTCTTCGGCGCCGAGGGCTTCCGCAACCCGAGCTTCTGGGACCAGCGCTTCAGCATCGGGGCGCTCACGCTCAACGGGCAGACCATCATCATCTTCGTCGCCTCGCTGGCGCTCATCG
>JAEUPE010000278.1 GCA_016790435.1 Rubrivivax sp.
GCTCTCCGGCGGACAGCAGAAGCTGGTGGCGCTGGCGCGCGCGCTGGCGGTGGGCACGCGGCTGCTGATGCTCGACGAGCCCTGCGAGGGCGTGGCGCCGGCGCTGGCGCAGCGGCTCGCGGCGGTGATCCACGCGCTGCAGGGCGGGCGGCTGGCGGTGCTGATCTCGCAGAGCGACACGCAGCACGCGGCGGGGCTCTTCGTGCGGCAGTACGGCATCGAGCGCGGGGCCAACGCGTGAGCGCGCCCGGGGCCGAGTCGGGCGGATCGAACAGCCCACACTGGCCTCTGCCGGCCGGCGCGCTGCGCCGCGAACGCCACTTCGGCGACCGGGAGCTGCTCTGCTTCGCCGCGCGACCGCGTACGCTGGTGCAGATGCTCGACGAGGCCGTGCGCCGCGCGCCGCAGGGCGACGCGGTTGTCGGCGTCACGGATGAACTGCCACGCCGCCTGACCTGGGCCGAGCTCGACGCGGCGGCGCGGCGCGTCGCCGGCGGCCTGCAGTCGCGCGGCGTCGGGCCGGGCAGCCGTGTGCTGCTGATCCTGCGCAACCGCGTCGAGTTCGTCGTCGCCGCGGCGGCGCTGGCGCGGCTGGGTGCGGTGGCCGTGCCGGTGTCGGTGCGCTCGGCGGCGCCGGAAGTGGCCTACGTGGTGGCGCAGTGCGACGCGATGGGCGCGCTCTGCGAGGCCGATTTCTGCGGCCTGCTGCCCGCGCCGGCCGACGCGCCGGCGCTGACCCTGCGGGTGGCGGTCGGTGGCGCTGCCGGCGCGCCCTATGGCAGCCCGGGAGGATCCACCCCGGCGCCGGCCGGTCTGACCGACTGGGCCGCGCTTGCCGCCGCTGCGCCGCTGGACGCCGTGCACGCCGCGGCCGAGGAAGACACCGCCACGCTGCTCTACACCTCGGGCACCACCGGCAAGCCCAAGGGCGCGATGCTCACGCACTTCAACATCGTGCACTCGGCCATGCACTACGAGGCCTGCATGGCGCTCGGCGCCGGCGAGCGCAGCCTGGTGGCGGTGCCGCTGTCGCACGTCACCGGCCTCGTGGCGCAGTGGTGGACGATGGTGCGAACGGCCGGCACGGTGGTGCTGCTCGACGCCTTCAAGGCCGGCACGGCGGTGGCGCTGGCGGCGCGCGAGCGCGTCACGCACAGCGTCATGGTGCCGGCGATGTACCAGCTGTGCCTGCTGCACGATGCCTTCGGCGAACACGACTTGAGTGCCTGGCGCGTGGGCGCCTACGGCGGCGCGCCGATGCCGCCGGCCACCATCGCCGCGTTGGCCGCGAAGCTGCCGCGACTCGTGCCGACCAACTGCTACGGCGCCACCGAGACCACGTCACCGGCCAGCGTGATGCCGGCCGGGCAGGGCACGGCGCGGCCCGATTCGGTGGGTGTGGCCGTGCCCTGTGGCGAGCTTTCGGTGCGCGATGCCGAAGGCCGCGAACTGCCATCGGGGCAGGAGGGCGAGGTCTGGATCCGCGGGCCCATGGTGGTGCCCGGCTACTGGGGCAATCCGCAGGCCACGGCCAGCGAGTTCTCGGAGGGTTGGTGGCACTCGGGCGACCTCGGCCGGCTCGACGCGGCGGGGTACCTGCAGGTGCTCGACCGGCTCAAGGACGTCATCAATCGCGGCGGCTACAAGGTCTTCTGCAACGAGGTGGAGGCCGTGCTCGCGCAACACCCGGCGGTGGCCGAGTCGGCGGTGCTCGGCATGCCCTGCCCGGTGCTCGGCGAGCGCGTGCGTGCGGTGGTGGTGCTGCGCGAAGGGCCAGCGGCCGAGGGCGGCGAATTGGCAGCCGAGCTCGCGCGGTTCTGTGCCGCGCGCCTGTCGGACTACAAGGTGCCCGAGGCCTGGTCGCTTTCGGCCGTGCCGCTGCCGCGCAATGCCAACGGCAAGGTGATGAAGCGGGCGCTGCGCGAATCGGCTTGAACGTGGCGTGAGCGTAGCGTGAGCGCGCCCTGAGCGCGGCCTGAGCGTGGTTCGAGTACCTCGCTGCGTGCTGGAGGGTGGCGCTTTCAGCCCGGGTGTCTGGCCGGCGGCGGCCCCAGGCCCTTGCGCCTACACGCAGCGCCGGTGCCGCTCGATGCAGGTGTCGATGACCTCGCCGCCATCGCGTTGCCACCAGTTGGCGCGCGAGAAGATCTCGACCTCGCTGTAGCCGGCAAAGCCCACCGCCTCCACCCATCCGCGCAGGCGCGGCAGGTCGATGACGCCGTCGCCCATCATGCCGCGGTCCTCGAGCAGGTCGGTCGTGGGCACGAGCCAGTCGCAGACATGGAAGGCGAGCAGGCGCTCGCGGCCGGCGCGCTCGATCTGTGCCTGCAGCTGCGGGTCCCACCACACGTGGTACGCGTCCACCGCCACGCCGAGCGCGCCGCTGCGTGCTGGGTCGAGCGCGTCGCACAGGTCGAGCGCCTGCGCCATCGTGTTCACGCAGGCACGGTCGGCCGCGTACATCGGGTGCAGCGGCTCGATGGCCAGCGGCATGCGACGTGCGCGCGCCTCGCCCAGCAGCCAGGCCAGCCCCTCGGCCACCTGCGAACGCGCGAGCGCGATGTCCTTGTGCGCCGCTTTGCCGGCCAGCGCCCCGGGCAGGCCGCCCACGACAAGCACGAGACACGGGGCGTTCAGCGTGCAGGCTTCGTCGAGCGCGCGCAGGTTGTCGTCGCGCACGGCCTGGCGCGAGGTCTCGTCGGTGTAGGTGAAGAGGCCGCCGCGGCAGTAGCCCGAGAGCTCGATGCCATGCGCCTTGAGCTGCGACGCGGTGGCGGCGAGCCCGGCGGCGGCCACCTGGTCGCGCCAGGGCGAGACGGCGCGCACGCCGCGCTTTGCGCAGGCGTCGAGGATCTGCGGCAGTGGCCACGGCTCGCCGCGCTGCTTGCGCACGGTGGCGGTGTTCATCGAAAGCCAGCGGTGGTCGGGGCGGAAGTCGCGCATGGGGGTTGTTCTCGGTGCGGGTCGGTTGGCGCGCTCGGCCTCAGCGCACTTCGCGCCGCAGTTGCCGCACGATGGCCGCGTTGTCGAGGTCGCCGTCGCCGGAGGCCACGGCTGCCTGCAGCAGCGCGGCGTGCGTCTCGGTGAGCGGCAGGCGCTGGCCCGCGGCCTCGGCGCCGGCGAGCATGAGCCGGACGTCTTTCAGGTGCTGGTGAATGCGCGATTGCGGCGCGAAGTCGCCCTGCACCATGCGCGCGCCCTTGGCGAGCGCGGCGTCGCTGCGCGCCGGCGTCGCGAGCACGAGCTCGAGGAAGGTGGCGGGCGCGATGCCCAGCCGCTCGGCGTAGACCAGGCCCTCGGCCAACACAGCGCGGTTCAGGCCGAGCACGAGGTTGGTGGCGAGCTTGGCGCGCGCGCCCATGCCGGCGCCGCCCACGTGGATGCGTCGGGGCGAGAGGGCTTCGAGCACGGCAGCCAAGTCGCGGAGGGCGGTGGCCTCGCCGCCGAGCAGCATCGTGGCCGCGCCTTCGGCGATCTGCTGGCTCGAGCCGGACAGTGGCGCTTCGACCAGGGTCACGCCGCGTGTCGCCAGCCGCGCGGCCAGCGCCTGCAGCGCCTCGGGGTCGCCGGTGGAGCAATCGACGACGGCCCTCGTCGCACCGCCTTCGAGCAGCCCGCCTGGGCCTTCGATCACTTCGAGCACGCCAGCGGTGTCGAAGACGGCGAGCACGACACATTCGCAGGTGGCGCCCAGGGCGCGCAACGATGTGCCGACCTCGCCGCCGGCACCTCGCCATTGGGCGCGGGCCTCCTCGCGGCTGTCGTGGCCGAGCACGGTGAACCCCGCGCGCGCCAGCCGCGTGCCAAGGGCCGTGCCGACGAGGCCCAGGCCGACGAGACCAACGTGCGTGCCGTGCCCGGGTGGCCGGCTCGTTGCGATGCCGTCTGCCGCGTGCTCCGAACCCGGGTGGGCCGCCGGCATCTTTGGCTCGCTCATTTCGGCAGCGAAGCCCCGCCGCAGACGGCGATTTCCTGCCCCGTGATCGCGGCCGCTTCGGGGCCGAGCAGGAAGGCGACCAGCGCCGCGACTTCGTCGGGCCGGATCAGCCGGCCGATGGGCGGCAGGCGCGGTGCGCTCGTCGCGCGGCCCGGGTCACCGAGCATCGGCGTGTCGGTGGCGGCCGGCGAGACCACGTTGACGGTCACGCCCGAGGCCACCACCTCGGCGGCCCAGCTGCGCGCCAGCGAGACGAGGGCGGCCTTGGTCGCCGCGTACTGGCTGCGCCCCGGCATGCCGGGCCAGATGCGGCTGGCGATGAGCACGGCGCGGCCTTGGCCCGCCTTCGCCATGGCCGGTAGCACCGCGTCGGCGAGGCGCGTGGCGCCCTCGACGTGCAGGCGCCACATCAGCGCGTTGTCTTCGGCGCGCCCGCGCAGCTGGCCGAGCGGCGCCGTGCGCAGCACGCCGGCGGCATGCACCAGCGCCTGCGGTGGCTCCGCGGCCAGCAGGCCGGTGACGACGACCTCCGTGGCCACGGCGTGCGTGAGATCGACCCGATGCGCATGGAAGCGCTCGTGCACGATCGTCGCATCGGCGAGGTCGAGCCCATGCACCTCCCAGCCGCCAGCCAGCAGCCGCGTGACGATGGCGGCGCCGATGCCCGAGCTGCTGCCGGTGACGAGGGCGCGCGGGGCGCCCGAAGGGCCCGAGCTCACCTCAGTCGATCGAGATCTTCCGGTCGGCGATGACCTTGCCCGAGGAGGCGATGTCGTCGGCCTGGAACTTGGCGAAGTCGGCCGGGCTGCCACCGCCGGGCACGAGGCCGTCGGCGAGCAGCTTGTCGGCCATGTCGGCGGCGAGCGCCTTGTTCACCGCGGCGTTGAGCTTGGCGACGATGTCGTTCGAGGTCTTCGCCGGTGCCCACAGGCCGTACCAGCTGGCGCACTCGAAGCCGGGCACGGTTTCGGAGGCGGTGGCGACGTCGCTCAGGTTGGGCAGGCGCTTGCCGGCGGTGACGGCCACCACCTTGAGCTGGCCGGTGCGGTGGAACTGCACCGAGCCGAGCACGGGGTCGATGAAGCCCTCGATCTGGCCGCCGATGAGGTCCTGGAAGGCCGGCGCCGTGCCCTTGTACGGCACGACGGTGACGCTGATGCCGGCCGCCTGCTCCAGCCGCACGGTGCACAGGTGGCCGGCGGAGCCGATGGAGCCGGTGGCGAAGTTGAGCTTGCCGGGGTTGGCCTTGGCGGCGGCGAGGAGGCCCTTCAGGTCGGTGACGCCGACCGTGTTGCCGATGGCGATGGACAGCGGCGCCTGCGCCACGAGGCTGATGGGCACGAAGTCGGTCTGCACCTTGTACGGCACCGACTTCATCGTCATCGGCGCGGTGACGAAGGTGCTGGCGTTGAAGAGCAGCGTGTAGCCGTCGGCCGGCGCCTTGGCGACCGCGTCGCCACCGATGACGCCGTTGCCGCCGGGCTTGTTCTCGACGACGAAGGTCTGGCCGAGCTGCTCCTGCAGGCGCTGCGCGAGCATGCGGCCCACCTTGTCGAGCGTGCCGCCGGGCGGGAAGGGGATGACCATGCGCACCGTCTTCTCGGGCCAGGCCTGCGCGGAAGCGGCGAACGGGGTCAGGGCCGTGAGCGCGGCTGCGGCCGCTGCGGCGACTGCGGGACCGAGGGCCGCTCTGCGTGCGGTGGAGGTCGGGGCAGGCTGCGTGGCAACGCCCCTGCGGAAGGTCGGGTGCATGGTGTCTCCTCTGTGATGTCTCATTCGATGCCGTGCATTGCCAGCAGCGTCTTCATGCGTCGCACGGCCAGATCGGGTTGCTCGATGAGCCCTGCCGCATCGGCGAGGCGGAACAGTTCGGCGAAATGCGACAGCGACCGCGTGCTCTGCTGCCCGCCGACCATCGCGAAGTGATCCTGGTGGCCGTTGATCCAGGCCATGAAGACGACGCCCGTCTTGTAGAAGCGCGTCGGTGCCTTGAAGATGTGGCGCGACAGCGGCACGGTGGGCTCGAGGATGGCGTGGAAGCGAGCCACGTCGCCGGCGGCCAGCGCGGCGAGCGCGGCGCTGGCTGCCGGAGCGATGGCGTCGAAGATGCCGAGCAGTGCGTCGCTCTGCTTCTGGTTCGCGTGGGCACCCACGCCATCGCCGGCAATCAGCTCGGCATAGTTGAAGTCGTCGCCGGTGTACATGCGCACGTTCGCCGGCAGGCGGCGCCGCATCTCGATCTCGCGGTCCTTGTCGAGCAGCGAGATCTTGATGCCGTCGACCTTGTGCGGGTGCGCGGCGATGACGTCGAGCGCCGTCTGCATGGCGCGCGGGATGTCGGCGCTGCCCCAGTAGCCGGCGAGAGCCGGGTCGAACATGTCGCCCAGCCAGTGCAGGATGACCGGCTCGCGCGCCTGCGACAGCACGTGCGCGTAGACGCGCTCGTAGTCGGCCGGGCTCTTGGCCACGCGCGCCAGCGCGCGGCTGGCCATGACGATGAGGCGGCCGCCGAGCTTCTCGATGGCCGCCATCTGCTCGCTGTAGGCGCGGATGACGTCGTCGACCGAGCGCGCGTTCTCGGGCGCGAGGTGGTCGGTGCCGCAACCGCTGGCGACCAGCGCCCCGGGGTGGTCACGCGCCGCGTCCAGGCTGCGGCGGATGAGCTCCAGCGAGGTCGGCCAGTCCAGGCCCATGCCACGCTGCGCCGTGTCCATGGCCTCGGCGACGCCGAGGCCGAGCGTCCACAGGCGTTGCCGGTAGGCGATGGTGGCGTCCCAGTCGACGGCGCACTGCAGCCAGGGGTCGATGGCGGCGCGCGCGTCGGCCACCACGTGCGCGGCCGAGAAGGCGACGCGGTTGAAGTGCGTGCCCGGCGCGGTGGGCGTGAACGCGCCGGGGCCGCGCAGCGTGTACGGGGCGAGCGAGCGGCCGTCGGCCGAGGGCAGGGTGATCTGCATGGCGGTTTCCTGTCGGCGCAAGCGGTCGGGCGGCCGGCTCAGAGGGCGAGGGGCGGCACGTCCACCCAGCGCCGGTCTTTCCAGCTTTGCAGCGCCGCCTCCACGAGCTGCACGCCCTTGGCCCCTTCGGGCAGCGTCCACCGGTAGGGCGCGTCTTCCGCCACGTGCCGGATGAAGGCCTCCCACTGGATCTTGAAGCCGTTGTCGTAGCTGTCGGTGTCCGGCACCTCCTGCCACTGGTCGATGAAGTTCATCGTCTGCTTCACGTCGGGGTTCCACACCGGGCGCGGCGTGGCGACGCGCGCTTGCGCGCGACAACTCTGCAGGCCAGCCACGGCCGAGCCGTGCGTGCCGTCGACGTGGAAGGTGACGAGGTCGTCGCGGCGCACGCGCGTCGTCCAGCTGCTGTTGACCTGCGCCACCACGGCCTCGCCCTGGTGGCCCTTGAGCTGCAGCGTGGCGTAGGCGGCGTCGTCGGCGGTGGCCTGGTAGGCCTTGCCGGCCTCGTCCCAGCGCTGCGGGATGTGCGTGGCGCCCAGGCAGCTGACGCTCTGCACCTCGCCGAAGAGGTTGTCGAGCACGTAGCGCCAGTGGCACATCATGTCGAGGATGATGCCGCCGCCGTCTTCGGCGCGGTAGTTCCAGCTCGGGCGCTGGATGGGCTGCAGGTCGCCCTCGAACACCCAGTAGCCGAACTCGATGCGCACGCTCAGCATGCGGCCGAAGAAGCCGGCGCGGCGCAGCATGTCGAGCTTGCGCAGCCC
>JAEUPE010000279.1 GCA_016790435.1 Rubrivivax sp.
GCGGTGTGCGTGTCGTGGCCGCAGGCGTGCATCACGCCCACCTGCTCGCCGTTGTATTCGGTGCGCACCTTGCTCGCGAAGGGCACGTCCACCTGCTCGGCCACCGGCAGCGCGTCCATGTCGGCGCGCAGCGCCACCACCGGGCCCGGGCGGGCGCCCTTGAGCAGGCCGACGACCCCCGTGTGCGCCACGCCCGTGCGCACCTCGTCCAGGCCGAGCGACCGCAGGTGCTCGGCGACGATGCCCGCGGTGCGGAACTCGCGGTTGCCGAGCTCCGGGTGCTCGTGCAGGTCGCGGCGCCAGGCAACGAGCCTGGGCGTGAGCTCGGCCACGGCGCGGTCGATCTCGCTGGCAAGTGAATTGGCAGGCAGGGCCGTGGCGGTCATGGGTGGGGTTCCTGAGCGTCGATGCGTGTGGCAACGATGCTCGCAGATCGCCGCGCAACGCGACAGCGGGCGACCCCTCTGTCGCCGAGACGACAAAAGGCCGAACACGCCGTGGGGCCGATGAGACACAGGGTCTTGAGCGTGATCAAGGCGCGAGCGCCGAACACGCCCCCGGCGGGCGCCGCACCACATGGATCAAGCGCCGGCCCTTGCACGCGGCGCTCAATGGCGGCAGCCGCAAGGCTGAATCTCATTCACCCATGGAGGATTTGATGAAGAAGTTTCTCGGGCTCGCCGCACTCGCCTTGGCCGTTGCCGCCCCGGCCGCCATTGCCCAGGACACGGGCAACTGGCTCGTGCGTGCCCGCGCATTGCGTCTGGACTCGGCGAACAAGGATTCCACCGGTCTGGGCCTCACGATCGACAACAAGACCTTCCCCGAAGTCGACATCAGCTACTTCCTGTCGCCGAACCTCGCGCTCGAGTTGATCCTGACCTACCCGCAGAAGCAGAAGGTCTTCCTGAACGGCGGCGAGATCGGCAGCTTCAAGCACCTGCCGCCGACGCTGACGGCGCAGTACCACTTCACCGGCCTGCCGGGTTTCCGGCCCTACGTGGGCGCCGGCGTGAACTACACCAACATCAGCGACGTCAACATCCTCAACGGCGCCGTCGGCCTGAAGCACAACAGCTACGGCCTCGCGGCGCAGGTGGGTGCGGACATCCCGGTGGGCAGTGGCTGGCTCATCAACGTCGACGTGAAGAAGGTGCAGATCAAGACCAACGTCTACCTGAACAGCGTGGACCGGGGCGAGTTCAAGGTCGATCCGGTGCTGTTCAGCATCGGCTTCGGCAAGCGCTTCTGATCGCGCTCGGCCGTTGAGCGGGCTGACGGGCGGCGCTCGCCGCCAGGTCAGCGCGCGCGCCGGTAGTGCATGGCGACCGCGCCGTAGCGCAGCGGCTTCGCCGAGACCAGCTCGAGCCGTCGCGTGCTGGGCAGCCCGCCCTGGTACAGCGTCGGGCCGTGGCCGGCGATCCTGGGGTGGACGAGGAACCGGTACTCGTCGATCAGGTCCAGCCGGTCCAGCTCGGCGGCGAGTTGGCCGCTACCGAGCAGCACGCCGGCCGGGGTCGTGTCCTTAAGGTTCTGCACGCCCGTGCGCAGGTCGCCGGTGAGGTGGTGGCTGTGGGTCCACGGGAAGTGCATTCGCGTCGACGACACCACGTACTTCGGCTTGGCCTCCAGCTTGACCGCCCAATCGCGCATCGCCGGCGGCGCCTCCGTTTCACCGCGGGCGACCGCCGGCCAGTGGCTCTCCATCATCTCGTAGGTGACGCGGCCCCACAGCATGGCCCCGGCTTCGTCCAGGAGGCGGGTGAAGAAGGCGTGCGTCTCGTCATCGGCGATGCCCTCCTGGTGGTCGATGCAGCCGTCCAGGGTGACGTTGATGCTGAAGGTCAGGAGTCCCATGAGGCGATGCTAGACCGGGCGATCGCTCACGCCCGTCCCCCGACAGAGCGGAACGCTCAAAGTCCGCCGCCGGTCGCGCGGCCAACGCACCATCGCGTCAGCTCGGGGCGCGCTGTCACGAGCCGATGCAAGGTAGTCGAGGTGGCCGGCGGAGGGCCGCTTTGCAGCGGTTGCAGCCGGTCGTCGCCGCAACCTCGATGCGCGGTGTCTGCTACGTAGCAGTCATCGGCTCGGCGTCGGTAGCGCCCGCTTAATGGCTGGTCCAGGATGTGCAGTTGGCAGTGCGAGTTCGGAGGCCCTTGGTCGACGCCCGGACGACCGATGTCGCTAGCGGAGACCCAGGTCGGGACCGCCGACGGTCTCGAGTAGAAGCGGTCGCTCGGGGACCTGTCATGCGCGGCCACGCTCGGGCGACCGGTCAGGAAGGCGTAGCGGTCTTCCGACGGTGGTTTACCGCCATACAGCGGAGAGACTTCTCGTTGCCAACGCGCGGAGCCGGGACCAACCCGCAGCGCCCGGCAGCCGGCCCCACTCGCAGCGAACACGTCGGCAGAGGACTGCCGGAAGGTGGTACACACGCCGTAGGAGTCAGGCGGGCTTGCGTTTCGGGCGCATGATCGTGGCTGGAGAAACGGCCCATGGCAGACACCTCTTGCACCACCCGGCGGACCGCGTTGACCGCGCTGGCCACCGCTGCTTTCGTCACTGTTACACGAAGCCAGCCCGCCTGGAACGCCGAACGCATCCAGGCCCTGGAAGCGCAGTTGCGCGCCGCACCCCATGTGCGCGCCCTGCTGATGGAGCGCCGCGGCGCCAGCTTCGCGTACTACCAGCAGGGCATCACCGGCTCGAGCCGCATGAACGTCGCGTCGGTGACGAAATCGGTCGTGTCGCTGCTGGTCGGCATCGCCCTGGAGCGCGGGGCGATCGCGAGCGTCGAGGAGCCTCTGGCCGCCTTCTTTCCCGAGCACGCGCAAGGCCCGGGCGCCGCGGCGTTGCAACGCGTCACGCTGCGGCATCTGCTCACCATGTCCTCGGGATTCGGCCGTGCAACCACCTACGACGACTACATCGACCTCTCGCGCCGGCTGTATGCGCCTGGCTTTCTGGCGTATGCGCTTGCTCGGCCACTCGCGTACGAGCCCGGCAGCCGCTTTCAGTACGACAGCACCGATACGCACCTGCTCGCGCTGGCGCTCGCGCGCCGGCTCAAGGTACCGCTGATGGAGTTCGCTCAGGAAGCGCTGTTCCGTCCGCTGGGCATCGACGGCGCGGAATGGTCGGCGGGGCAGGACGGCGTTCCGATCGGTGCGGCGGAGTTGCGCTTGACCGCGCCGGAGATGCTGCGGATCGGCCAGATGATGCGCGCCGGCGGCAGCTGGCAGGGTCGCCAGGTGGTGCCGGCGGCGTACGTGCGCGAGGCGACCGCACGCAAGATCGCGAGCGACATCCCGCCGCGCGGCCGCCCGGAGCTATGGGGCTACGGTTACCTGTGGTGGCTGTCGTCCACGCCCGGCGACGAATTGCCGGCATACAACGCGTCGGGTTTCGGCGGGCAGTTCATTTACGTCGTGCCTGCGCTCGAGGTGGTCGTGGTGGCGCTGACAGAGCAGATTTCTCGTGCGGTGGCGATCCAGACCGCGACGATTATTCGCGAAGCAGCGCTGCCAGCGGCGCGCTGACTAACGATGCACCTTGCGATACACCGTGGTCCGGCTGATGCCGAGCGCTTTCGCGGCCTGCGCGTCGTTGCCGCGCGCTTGCTGCGTCACTGCGTCGCGGATCGCGGCGTCTTCCAGCTCGCTCAGGGGGATGCGGCCGCGGCGCCGGTGGGCGCTTCGCCGGCGCGGTGTGCGAGCGCATGCAATCGCAGCGCTGACCACAGCGGCAGCTCGACCGGTTCGGCGACGCTGCACGCCGCGCGGTCGAACAGCTGCTCCCACGGCATCGCGAACAGATCGCCGCAATGCGGCGCCGGGCCGGCAGAAGCGAGCGTCGGCGACATCTGGCGTGCCGCCGAGTTGCGGCCGGTGACGAAGCCTTCGTCGTCCACGCGCACCAACCCCGCTGGCATCGTCGCCGCTGTCGCTGTCAGGCCAGGAAAGGCGCAGCACCAGCGCGTGCCGCGTCGCCATGGCGAACGCGTTCTCGATGCTGTGCGCGGACTACGCCACCAGGTGCCGCAGCGCGGGCCGCCCAGGGCGTCGATGCCGGCTCGCAGAAATCGAGCAATACGCCGGATGGCGGCGGGGAATGATCGAGGGGCACAACGACGGCCTGTCTGGTCAAGCGAGATGCCCGTAAGCTAACTGCCGCGAGCGGTGTTTGATGGCCGACATTAGCCGGGGCAGCCGCAAGAAGCAGACGGTCGAATCGCCAACGCGGTGACCGTCCGCTTCCACAAGGAGCGGTCATCAAGCGTTCGAGGACGATGGACCGCTTTCAGTCTGAAGCAGGCCATTGGGCGACGCGCGCCAAGCATCGGCGCAGACTCAGGCCAACCGCAATACGCCCGTCTCAGGCAGCCGCCTGCGCCTGCCGCCGCAGATGCTCCATCAACTTTCGCGCGCTCGCCCCCAGGGTGCCTTCACCGCGCGCCACCACGACAAACCGCCGCCCGGCCCACGCATCCGCCAGCGGCACCATCGCCAGGCCGGCCGATTGCGCGAACGGCGCCGTCGCCTCGCGCGGCAGGATCGCCAGGCCCAGGCCCGCGGCCACGATGCGGCAGGCCGAGTCGAAGCTCGCGATCTGGATGCGGTAGGCGAGCGTGGTGCCCAGGCGCGCCGCCTCGCGCTTGAGCAGCAGGTCCATCATGCCGCCCGGCGCGACGCCGATCGCCGGATGCGCCAGCGTCTGCTCGAAGTGCAGGCGGCGGCGCCTGGCCAGCGGGTGCGTCGGATGCAGCACCACGCACAGCCGGTCATGGCGGTAGGGCACGGCGAGCAGGCCCTCAGTCTCGCTGGCGTCCCACAACACGCCGATGTCGGCGGCACCTTCGCGCACGCTGCGCAAGATCTCGCTGCTGACCCGTTCGTCCAGCGTCACGCGCACCTTCTCGTGCTGCGCCAGGAAGGCGGCGATGTCGTCGGGCAGCTGCTCCGCCAGCGCCGAGACGCTGGCCAGCACGCGCACGCTGCGCTGCAGGCCGGCCGCGAACTCGGTCAGCTCGGCCTCGGTGCGCGCCAGCGCCGAGAGCACCTCGCGCGCCTGGCGCAGGAGCATGCCGCCGATTGTGGCGGCGGCCACGCCTGCAGCCTGGCCGGTGAGGGCCGCGTGTCAGGCCCGAAAGGTTGCAGGCCGCCAGCCTGCGTGCCACCGTGGACGGGTCACTTGCCTGTGCACACTTCCTCCAGCAGGAGGTTCGTGGGCGCCGCCTGGAGCACGAGGTCGCCCAGCGTCTTGGGTGAGTTGGGCTCGCCCACGGCAGTCGCCTTGTTGTTGCTGCCGAGGTAGCAGGTCGCGGCGCCCTTCGGGCACCCGGTGTTCGTGCTGAACTGGAACTGTGCCTTGCCGGTGTTCGTCAGCGTCCAGGCGTGTTCCGTGCTCGTGCGCCGGAGGTACAGAAGCATCGGGTCTCCCGCCGTCGGCGCGCCCAGCCGCGTGCAATAGCCGGCCGGGGCCGCGGAGCAGTCCCGCACGGTCTCGATGTAGTACTGGCTCGCGCTGCCCGGCACCTGGCGCAGGCGCAATACGAGGTCCCACATCGGGAGCCGGCCCGCCGTTGTGCTGGCATGCAGTTTCTTGTCCAAGAAGTACAGCTGCGCGTTGTTGCCGAGCTCCGCGTTCAGCACGTTCGGCGTCGAGACGTAGTCGAACGCATCGCCACCCGCCGCCTTCGGCCGCGCGATGCGAACGGTCGCGCCCGCCAGGTTCTTCAGCGCGCCGCACGCGGCATCGACCAGGATGACGATCGACTTGGAGGTCGACCCGGCATAGGCCCCGTCGCCCTGGTACTCGGCCTGGAAGATGTTGGTGCCCGGCTCCAGCTTCAACACATACGCACCGCCGTCTTCGGCGCGCGTGCTGCAGCCGCTGCCTGCCGGCGCAGGGAACCGCACCACGTTGGTGGCGTTGTTGCAGTTGCCCTTCTGGTTGAGTTCGGTGCTGCTCGCCACCTTCACGCGCTTGTCGTCCTTGCCCACGCGGTACAGAGTCAGGGTGCCGCCCGGTTGGATGGCGCCGCCAGACTCCTGCCGCACCAGGTCGCTCGCCACCTTGGCCGTCAAGGTGAAGAGGCCGTCCTTGCCCTCCCAGCTGAGCGCCGTGGCCGTCGGCAGCCTGGGCACGGTCTCGGGCGGCCGAAGGCCGGCGTAGCCGGTGGCCACGGCATCCGAAAGCGTGTCGTAGCCACCGCCCTTGCCGGAGGAGGGTGCCACCGACTTGCCCAGATTCACCGCAAACTTCTGGTTCAGGACGGTGGGCGCGAGAGCAGCGTTGATCGGCCTCGGGTCGAGCTTCACATCCACGGCCAGCGTGCCGTTGCCCTGCCTGAGCAGGCCGTCGAAGGCCACGCGGTCGACGGACACGATCGATGCGGCGCCGGAAACATCCTTGACCACGTTCTCGAGTTGCGTGAGGAAGCCGTTCCAAAGATCTTCCGAGGCCTTGCCGGCTTGTTCGGCGGCGGCCAGCGTCGCCCACTTCGCTTCGGCGCGCCCCCACCTCTCGATGTCGCCGGCCATGGCCTTCAACCGGTCGGCGGCGCTGGCCAGTTCCTCGGCCGCCTTCGCCGCACCGCCGGCCAGCCGCCTGCACGCCGGGTCGCTGCCTTGCAGGCAGGCTTCGGCATTGCTCACCACCTGCAGCAGGCCGCGGTAGGCTTCGCCGACATCCTTGTTCAGCTTGTCCGCTTCGGCCTGGGCGTCGGCCAGTGCCTTCTGCGAGGGCCGTTTGGCATTGGCCTCGGCGCGCCGGGTCCTGGCCTTGGGCTGCAGGGCCACGGCCAGGCCCTTAAGGATCTCCTTCCTGAGAGCCGCCGTGTCGGCGCTGGCCGCCAGGCTCAGCTTGAAGTCGGCCGTGTCGGCCAAGGTGGCCGTCGGGTTGCCTCTTGCACCCACCGACGCGGCCTGCAGGCGGGCCTTGAAGAAGTCCGAGAGCGCTGCATCGGCGTCGAACCGAACGCCGTCCTTGCTGAAGTTGACGACGAGGTCGCCCTCGGCGAAAGCAAGCTTCGCGCCGCCATTGATCCTGAATCGCGTGCTTGCGATGTTCTCCGGGCTGGTCGGCATCGGCGCGGCCACGTCGACCTTGGCACTGTTCAGGCTGAAGACGTTGCCGAAGTTGAAGCTCTGGATGTTGCCGCCCAGCCAGAACCCCTTGTCCAGGTTGAAGCCGCTGTCGGTGGCGGCGAGCAACTGGCCCATGAAGCTCACCGCCCCGGCCAGCGCCGCGCCCATGCCGGCGTTGGCCGGCAGGTCGCAGGTGAGCCCGGGGGTGACCAGGTAGAACCGGGCCCGGTCCACCGTGGGCAGAGGCACGCCGGTGAGGGCCTCACCGACCACCTTGCCCTTGAGCGCCCCGATCGGTTGGCCACCCGAGGCCAGCTTGCTCATCGCACTGCCGGCCGGGCTGTTGGCCGCGAACTGGACGAGGCCGTTCACGAGCCTCAGCACCACGGCGGGGTCGAGCGTATCGGCTTCGAAGCGCAGCCCTGCGGCGTCGATGACCGGCACGCCGGTTCCCAGCGTCGCGTTGATGCACAGGAGCGTGTTCTTGAAGGCCGTCGCACCGTTCACCGCCAGCCCACCCTGAACGCCCAGCCCGAGGCTCGAATTGGTGTCGATGGACATGGTGATGCCGCTGCCCTGCTTCAGCGAGGCCCCCTGCAGCGTGAGCGGGTTGACCCATGGCTTCTCTAGCGTGCCCGTCATCGCGAGCGCGCCGGTCTGGGTTTCGATGGCGAGCTTGCCCTTGAAGGCCTGCGCTTCCTGGCCGTCCAGCGGCACGTCGATCGACGCATCCACGCCCAGTTGCAGCCCCTCCGCCGACCTGTAGCTGAAGTAGAATGAAGAATCCCTGAACTTCCAGTTGGCCAACCGCAGTGCCGTGCCGTCGAGAGCCGCCGCCAGAGCCAGCGACTCGGCGGTGAATTCGCCGCCGAGCAGCATGTCCGGCAGCCTCAGGGGCGAATCCTTGTGGATGCCGAGGTCCCTCGCCGACACTTTCGACCAGATGCCCAGGCCTTGGCCGACGGGGAAACTGTCGGGCAGCTTCAGACCCTCCGCCAGGCGGCTGAACATCTGCTGCACGGGCTGCGGCTGATCTGCCAGTCTGGCGGTGGCCACGGCCCCAGTGCCACTGTTGAACACGAGCACGGGTTGTCGCAACGTGGGCAGCCTGGTCGGCGACTTCGGATTGACCAGTTTCTGCAGATCGACTTCGCCGGTCTGCACGAAAACCGTGACGCGGGTGTTGGCCGTCGTGACCACCGCATTGCCGCTCCATGCCGGAGTGCCCTGCGAAGCGCCTTGGCCCGAGACATAGGCGAGCTTCGTGCCGGGCCGGTAGCCGAGTCTCGGGCGGCTCAAATGCAGGTTGTCCAGTCCCTTGGGCATGCCACCGACCAACGTGCCGGCATTGAGCGCGGCGCCGAGCTCGAGCCACACCTCTTCCAGGCCGGCACCGTCGCCCTTCGAACCCAGGGTGCCCGAAGCGGCTTGGCCACCGACCGTGAGATCGGCGGTGATCGCACCGGTGGGCTTGCCATCCACGCCCACAGCGACGCTCAGGCGGTTCACGGCGAGACCCTTCAAGCCGAAGGCGTCGGCCTTGTTGAGGGTCATCTGCAGCCGGGCAGGGTTCGATCCCTGCACCTTGATCCATGGGGGGGTCTGGATGCCCAGGGCCTGGGTCAACGCCGTCCCCGCGTCGGCGGCCAGCGCCGGGGGCAGGAACAGGCACATCGCGACAGCGGCGAAGAATCGACGTAGGGCCATGGGTGCCACCGTAACGGCTGCAGGCCTGGGCGTCTATCGGGCGCCTAGCCCGAGCCCTGGTCCCGGGACCCTTGTCGGGACCGGGGTGTCGCCGGTCATGGCCGACGAGTTGCGCCGCCAGCGCGAACACGAAGTGGATGCCGCGCAGGCGGCAAGGGCCGGCTCATCCGGCCCAACGTTGGCGAGGGCTGCGTGAGGCCGAGGCAGCAGCCCTCTCCCCCGCTACGGGTGCGCGGCGCGGTACTCCGAGCGTTTCGCGCGGTGCGCCACGACGCGTTCTGCCGCGCCGACTACGCCGCGCTTCTGGTCGCGCAGCGCCCGCTTCAGGCGATCGCGCAGGACATGAAGCCGGGTCCGGTGCTTGTGAGCGGCGATGGCGTTGGACATGCAGGCCTTGGAAAGAGTGGAAGGAAGTGCAGTCTTCCCACCGGCGCACGCGTTCGTCTGTGCGCTACCGCGCACAAGCGCTGGAAAGGCCCCAGCCCGTTGTCATCAGGCGCGGATGCGGCCAAGCGAGGCCTGAGGAGCAGGCTGACGCGCAGCGCTTGGAGACGTCTCTAGGGCTTCGGCGTCGGCGAGGCCACGGCGATGTGGGCGAGCAAGGCGTCGTAGAAGTGCAGGTGCTTCAGGCGCTCGGGCGGCGGCGGAATGGGCGGGCCCTCGATCGGCACCGGCGCGATGTCGGGTGGCCGATCGGCCTCGCCGCGCTTCAGCGCCAGCGCATAGTCGATCTCCTTGGCCACCCAGGGCGAAGCCGCGGCCGCGGTCGACCAGAACAGCAGCACCACGTCGCAGTGGTCGATCTCGCGGTACAGTTCCTTCTCCCAGCGCTGGCCGGGTTCCAGGTCGAGCACGTCCTGGAACACCGAGATGCCGGCGATGCGAAACGCCTGCACCCGCCGCAGCACCTCGGCGCGGTCTTTCGAGGAGTAGGAGACGAAGGCGCGGTGGTAGCGCTTCACCTCCGCGCCGGCGTCGCGCGCCGGCTGAGTGTCGGCCGCGTCCGCCGCCACGGCCACCTGGAAGCGCAACGTGCCGATGGGCACGCCGGCCACGGCAAGTCGCACGCGACCGATGGTGTTGCCCAGCGGCGCGGTCGCGGGCACGGTGACCTCGAACTGCGCCGCACAGGTGCGGCCCGTCCACACCAGCGCCGCATCGGGTTCTTGCACCTGCAGCGTCATCTCGAGGTTCAGGTCGATGCGCGTGCCGAGCGGCAGGTCTGGTGGCAGGGCCAACACGCCCCGGCGCTGTGCCGCGGCGTCGGCCTCCAGCGCGCGCTCCCGGGCCTCGGCGGCGCGCTCGGGTTCGTGGAGGAACACCTGCACCAGGAAAGCCGTGGCGCGGGCGACGACGGGCGGGCAGAAGACCGCAGCGTCTCCGGGCACGGTGCCGGGCACCGCCGCGGGGGCGGAGGCAGGCGCGGCAGCCAGCGGAGCGGGCAGGCCGGCCTCGGGCGGCGTTGGCGGTTGCCCCGCACCGGGCGAGGGGATCGACAGGGTGTCGGGCCCGGCGCTCGCCTCGGGGGGCGGCTCGGCACCCGCCGCAGGCGCTTCGTCCTCGATGAGCTCGCTGCGATAGGTCGACCCGCCGCGCTCTGCGGCATGGTCGGCGCACAGCACTGCGATCTGCAGCACGCGCAGGCGTTCGGCCGCCGCTCGCATGGGCGGCACCAGCAGCGACACCAACTCGCCGATCCAGCGCGACGGCGGCGTGCGCGAGATCACCCAGGCCATCTGTGCATCGTCCAGCACCGAGTGCCCGGTGCGCACGGCGGCGAATGCCTCGTCGACCTCTTGCGGCGAAGGTGCTGACGGCTCCTCGTCGGCGGGGCCGGCCGGCGGCAGGCCCTCGGCATGGGCGGGCAGGCGGCCGGTCTGCGATGGGTCGCCCGCGAGCGCCAGGGCATCGGACACGGCGGCACAGGCGGGGTCGCCGGCGTCGGCCGCGATGGCGCGCAGGGCGAGGCGCGTCGACTTCAGCGGCACCCGCGTCGCCAGCGCCAGCAGCCCGGCGCGCTCCGGCGACTCACGGGCGAGCGACGAGGCCGCCGCACCGAGGGCATCGCCCACGCTGCGCCAGGCTTCCTCGCTCAGTGTCAGGCGAGTGGCCACGTCGAAGGCGGCATGGCGCACGGCGGCATCGGGGTCGGTACGGGCCACCTCGAGCAGGGGCGCGAGGGTGCCGCTGTTGACGCGCTTCTTCATGGTCTCACCGAAAGTCGCCGGTGAGGCTGAACGCCGCCCATTGCTGCAGCGAACCGGCGCTGTGGTCGCCGTGCAGCAGCTCGAGCATCGTGTCGCGGAACGCGGCGGCGCGAGGCTGCTCGTCGTCGATCCAGCGGCTGTAGAAGCGCGAGAAGAACCGCGCCGCGGCCGAGGCGCTGACTTCCCAGTGGGTCGAGATGAGGCTGGTGGCGCCGGCCTGGATGAACGCCCAGTCGAGCCCGAGCGTGTCGCCGGCGATGCCTTCCCGGGCCAGTCCGCTGACGCAGGCCATCATGGAGACGTGGCTGCCCGCCAGGTCGAGTCCGGCCTCGAGGATGCCGGCCGGCGTGAGCTTGCCAGCGTGCTGGCCGCGCTCCAGCCGCAACGGTTCGGGCAGGCCGTGATCGTCCGCCAGCAGCAGGAACGACTCGCGGTATGGGTTGCCGCCCTGCGGCGGGAACCACCCATGCGTCGAGAAGTGCACGACGCGACGGGCGAGCGCCTCGCCGGCCAAGCGTGCCGGCGTGGCCTCAGCCAGGCGGATCGACCGGCCGTCCAGCCCGTGATCGGCCAGCCACTTCGGTGGCGCGTCCAGGTTCTTCAGGAAGGCTTCGGCACCGGGACCCTGCAGGTCGCCCTGCATCGGCACCACGACGCCAATGAACGCGGCGGGCGCAGCGGTCGGTGCGCGGTCGAGCAGGCGCTGGAGGTGAAACGCCGAGTGCACACGGGAGACGGAGAAGTGATCGAGCAGGATGCCGCTGCCGAACGCCAGATAGTGCAGCGGCACGTTGCTGAAGTCGTCATCGGACGAATAGCACAGGTGATCGCCGTCCTCGACCACGCCCTGCGCGCGCAGCTCCGCGAGCCAGGCCACCATCGGCGCGAGCTGCGTCGGCGGCGTGGGGGCGCCGGCCTTCCATGCCGCCGGCCCCACGCGGGCGGCGGCCGCGCGCAGGTCGGTGTCGCTGATCGGCACCGGCGCCGGGGTGTGCAGCGTTCCCTGCTTGCTCACCAGCACGGCGTAGGCGCAGGACTCGTCGACGAAGAACGTGAGGTAGTGGAAGCGCTCGCGCCGGGTGAGCTCGGGCAGCCGCGCCACGTCGCGGTAGGTGGCCGCATCGTCCATCACCTGGCCCGATGCGGCGGTGAGGCGGTCGGCGATGACGCGACCCTTCGAGGACTCGACGGCCTCGAGCAGCTCGGCGGTGCGACCGCTCTTGTGCAGCTGCTCGCACAGCGCGTTGAACAGGTAGCGGTAGGCGCTGAAAACGCCGCCGCGCCGCATGGGGTCGCTGATGCCGCGGCGCAGGCGCTCGAGGCCGCCGCGCAGCGCGATCAGCGCATCGGCCGCCAGCCCCGCCTGCCCGAGGCGGTTGTTGCACAGGTAGATGCCCCACAGCGCGTCGTGCTCGTGCTCGGCGATGCCCGCCTTCCGGGCCTCGGCGAGGCTGGCCTCGAGCTCGCCGAGCGACCGTCGGATCGTGTTCGCGTCCGGCTTGCCGTGCACGAAGATGGCCGTCGCGTTGCGGATGCGGGCGCGCAGCGCGATCTCGGAGCCACCGCCGGCGCCGCGCATCAGCAGCTGCTCGCCCTGGCTCAGCAGGTCGAGCAGGCGCTTGTGTTGTGCGGGGTCGGCGGGGTCGAGGCGGTTGGCGGGGTCGAGCTGCTGGCGCACCGCGGCGCCCAGTTCGCCCATGCCGCCGAGCTCGAGCACCTTGTTCAGCATCGCCTGCATGCTCGACGCCGACGGCCCGGCGGGCGCGGGTTGCCACTCGGCGCGGGTCTGCGTGGCGTCGGCGCGGTACTGGTCGACCCAGCGCTTGAGGCGCTGCGCCTCCATGCCGTTGACCGGGTCGTCGAGCAGCGCCTGGTCCTTCAGCGCCGCCTCGGCCTCGTCGGCTCGACCGAGGTTGACCAGGGCGTCGACCCGCAACACCTTCAACGTCGAGAGGTTCTCGCGCTCGTTCATCTGCTCGTAGAGCGGCAGGTATCGGGCCGTGGCAGCCAGCACCTCGGCCGAGCGCCCGAGCTGCGCCAGTGCGCGCACGTGATGGCAGGCCAGGCCCGACAGCGTCGTCGGCAGCAGGCCGTGGTCGGGAACCGTGCGCGCGATCTCGAGGGCCCGCTCGTGCGCCGCATCGGCCAGCACGGCACCGAGTTCGGGGTGGCTGCCGAAGCAGTATTCCTGGATCAGCGGCGTGATGGCCACGACCACCATGCCCGGATTGCCGGAGCCGAACAGGCCCGCCGCACTGTCCTTGAAGCTGGCTGGGGGCAGCTGGGCCAGGAACGCCGCGCGTTCGGCAGGAGTTCCACTCCTCAGCAGCCCCAGCACCTGCTCTTTGGTGGGCGGCGCCATCTTCGGTTCCTTCGAGTAAGGGTCAGCCTCGCAGACCTGTGTGGTGCAACGGACCGCCGCACTTTGCCCTCGGGAGATGGGACAGGCAAGAGTCAAAGTGAGGACGAGCGCGGCCCCAATTGAGCAGGCGCAGCGCAAGCGGGTCGAGATGGCACAAGAACATGGCAGGCATTGTGGCGCCGCCCGGCCGCAGCCGTGACGGATTGGAACGACGCCGGTTCCGAAATGGCGCTGGCGCGCCGGCGCGGAATGGCTGAAGCTGCGGGCCATGGAGACCCTCAGCACGATGGCCAGCACCCTGGCGGGCACGATGACAAGCACCCCCCGCGCCAGCGTGCGCGAGGTGGGCCTGCGCGACGGGCTGCAGAGCATCGCGCGCACGCTGCCCACCGAGATCAAGCTGCAGTGGCTGCGCGCCGCACACGCAGCGGGCCTCAACGAGATCGAGGTCGGCTCGTTCGTGCCGCCGCGCCTGCTGCCGCAGCTGGCCGACACGGCCGAGCTGGTGCGCGAGGCGCTGGCGCTGCCCGGGCTCACGGTCTCGGTGCTGGTGCCCAACCTGAAGGGCGCCGAACGCGCCATCGAAAGCGGCGCGCACGCGATGCTGCTGCCGCTTTCGGCCAGCCACGCGCACAGCGTGGCCAACCTGCGCAAGGCGCCGGACGACGTGGTGCGCGAGATGGGCGAGATCCGCCGCCTGCGTGATGCTTCGGGCTCGCGCTGCCTGCTCGAGGTGGGCCTGAGCACCGCCTTTCGGCTGCACGATCCAGGGCCGCGTGGAGCCCGCCGAGGTGCTGCGCCTCCTTCGCGCCGTGCTCGACGCCGGTGCCGAGCGCGTGGGCCTGGCCGACACCGTGGGCTACGCCGACCCGCGCCAGGTGCGCGAGCTCTTCGAGCGGGCCTTCGAGGTCGCCGCGCCCTTCGGCGCCTCGACTTCGACGCGCTGATGGCCCTGCGCACGTCGGTGGCCGGCTGGCTGGAAGGCGAGCCACTGCACGGGCACATCTGGCGCGCCGGGTTGCCGAAGACGATGCGGCTGGCGCCGGCACGGGAGGCCGCATGAACGGCACCGCCGCGCCGCAGCCACTGGCCGGCCTGCCGCATCAGGAGAGCGCAGTCCAGCCGCTGGCCGGGCTGCGCGTCATCGAGTTCACCCACATGGTCATGGGCCCCACCTGCGGCATGGTGCTGGCCGACCTCGGCGCCGAGGTCATCAAGGTCGAGCCGCTCGAGGGCGAAGGCACGCGCCGCCTGCTCGGCGCGGGCGCAGGCTTCTTTCCGATGTTCAACCGCAACAAGAAGAGCATCGCCATCGACCTGCACCAGCCCGAAGGTGCGGCCACGGCGCGCAGGCTGGCGGCCGGCGCCGACGTGGTGATCGAGAAGGCGGCCTCGCCTACATGACCGGCCGCCCGGGCGACCCGCTGCGCGCCGGCACCAGCATCAACGACATCATGGGTGGCCTGTTCGGCGCCATCGCCGTGCTCGGCGCGCTCATCCAGCGCGGCATCAGCGGCCGCGGCATGGAGGTGCAGAGCGCCCTCTTCGAGAACAACGTCTTCCTCGTTGGCCAGCACATGCTGCAGTACGCCGTCACCGGCAAGGCCGCGCAGCCGATGCCGGCGCGCGACAACCCCTGGGCCGTGTACGACGTGTTCACGGTGAAGGGCGGCGAGCAGATCTTCCTCGCCGCCGTGAGCGACGCGCAGTGGAAGACCTTCTGCGACGTACTGGACCTGCCCGACCTGAAGGCCGACCCGGCGCTGGCCACCAACAACGACCGGGTGCGCGTGCGTGCGCGGCTGCTGGCCACGCTGCGCGAACGCCTCGCACCCCGCACGGCGGCGGAGCTCACGTCCATCATGGAGCGCGCCGGCCTGCCGTACGCGCTCATCCGCAAGCCCGAGGACCTCTACGACGACCCGCACCTGCAGGCCACCGGTGGCCTGGCCGACGTCACCGTGCCCGACGGCGAGCGTGCCGGGCAAACGGTGAAGACGACGCTCTTCCCTATCACGCTGGCCAGCCAGCGTCTCGGGGTACGCTTGCACCCGCCGCGCAAGGGCGAGCACACGCTGGTGCTGCTCGCAGGCCTGGGCCTGGCGCCGCAGGAGATCGAAAGGCTCGTCGCGCAGGGCGTGGTGGCCTGACGGCTGCCCTACTCGCCCTGGCCCGGCCTGCACCCACGCCCGCACCCGCACCGGGTTGCGGCCCGGCCGCCCACCTGACCGCACCGAGCACTCACGACCGTTCCTCACCCCACTCGATGATGGAGACAACGTTGAAGAAGACCCCCGCCCTCGCACGCCGCACACTCCTCGCCGCCGCGGCCGGCACGCTGGCGCTGCCGGCCTTCGCGCAGCAGGCCGGCGACAAGGCCGTGCGCTTCGTGCTGCCCAATGCCACCGGCTCGGGCGTCGACGCCATCACGCGCGCCGCGCAGCCGGCGCTGGCCAAGGCGCTCGGTTTGCCGGTGGTGGTGGAGAACCAGCCCGGCGCGGGCGGCGTCGTCGGCCTCTCGACGCTGGCCCGCTCGGCGCCCGACGGCATGACGCTGTCGGTGGTGTCGAACAACGTCGTCATCTTCCCGAGCGTCATCAAGCAACTGCCCTTCGACATGCCGGGTGACTTCACGCCCATCGCCGTCGTCGGCGCCACGCCCATCGTGCTCGTCACCAACGCCAAGGTGCCGGCCAACAACAGCAAGGAGCTCATCGCGCTGCTGAAGAGCAAGCCCGACGGCCTCAACTACGCCTCCGGCGGCATCGGCACCATCCTGCACCTGGCGACCGCGATGTTCCTCGACGAGGCCGGCGTCACCGCCAAGCACATCCCGTACAAGGGCGTGGGGCCGATGGTCACCGACCTCATCGGCGGCCAGGTGGAGTTCGCCACTGCGGCGCTGCCCAGCGTGCAGGCGCACCTGAAGAGCGGCGCGCTCAAGGCCATCGGCGTCGGCACGCGCCAGCGAGTGGCCGCGGCACCAGAGATCCCCACCTTCGTCGAGCAGGGCCTGCCCGGCTACGTGGTCGAGGCGTGGTTTGCCGTCATTGGGCCCAAGGGCATGTCCGCCGCCGACGTGAAGCGCGCGCACGACGCCGTCGTTGCCGCATTCGCCGACCCGGCCGTGAAGGACACGATGGCCAAGCAGGGCAACACCATCAACATCAGCACGCCGGCCGAGGCCGCAGCCGCCTTCCGCAGCGAACTGCAGAAGTACGCGACGCTGGCGAAGAAGGTGGGCCTGGAGGCCCAGTGACGGGCGCAGCGCCGGAGCCGGCCGCAGCGGCCGACACGGCCGAGGCGCCCCGGACGTCGCGCACGTCCGCGCCGACCCCTGCACCTGACGGGCCGGGTGCTCTTCCTCTGCGACGATGCCGGGCGCATCGAACGCCAGCTCGCCGGCGCCGACCTGACGTTGGCCGAGGCCGGCGCGCTGCGCGACGACATCTCCACCGACGAGATCACGCCGCTGGCCACGATGACGGTGTGGGACGAGCGGCTCGGCCGCGTGCCCTACACAGGCCTGAAGGCGAGCGGCCGGCTGCCCATCGGCCGCGACGTGGTGAAGGCGGGCGGCTTCAGCGTCGCCGTCGCCGGCCGCCGCCGCGAGCGCCATCGTCGTGACGTTCGCCGAACTGCAGCAGCGGTTTGCGGCAACGGCCTGAAGAAGATCTCCCGACCCGGCTGCCTCGCGCACAAAGGCCGGATCAGGTCACCCACCCGTTGGCAATGGCGGTGTCGATCAATTCCTGGCAGATCACCGCAAACCAGTAGCCCGAATAGACCTGCCAGAAAGTGGCGCCGCAGGTCTCGGTGACGCACTTGTAGTTGCAGGGAAAGCGCTCGTTGGCCGCGTACAGGTTGATCAGGTGGATCCACATCAGCACGTCCACGATGCTCTCGATGTCGCCGACGAAGAACGTCCACCACTTGATCCTGATGAGGTTCCCGGCGTACGTCATGGCATCGTTCAGGAACTGGTCCGACAGCACGTCGCACTGAGTCCCGCACGCGCCGAGTTTCGTCTGCGCGTCCAGCAGGTAGGCGGCCTGGCCGCGCTTGAACAGCTCCAGGAAACCGTTGCGGAAAGCGAGCAGGGAGGTCCGGTTGGGGGACAGCTGTCCGAACTCCGACCGCGCGGCGATGCGCGCCAGTTCGGCGGTGGCAGCGGCCGAGATGCCAGCGCCGAACTTCGCGTCGACGACCTGCCTCAAGTAGACCTCCGGGACCTCGCTCATCACGATCTTGCCCCAGGCGAAGTAGTCGTGATAGGTGGTCGCAACCGACATCCTGGCGGAGCCGGCGGCGTCACGCGTGAAGAGGTCCGGCGCCAGCAGTTGCCACTTGTCGGCGGCCGCGACGTAGCCGAACAGGCACGCGAGTTCGCCCGCCGCGATCGCCATGGACCCCAGCGGGGCGTGCACGGTCATCGCCAGGTCGTACGGCGTGGGGCCGCCCGTCCTCAGGCCGACGACGCCCCCGGCGTAGCGATGGAAGCCCGTGCTCGGCAGGGTGGGTGAGTAGGCGGTCTGGAAGCCGTCGATCACGATGGACCGGCGCTCGGTCAGCGCGCCGGCCGGTATCACGACCTTGAAGCCGTAGGCGGGGTCGTTCGGATCGACCGCCAGTTCGCCCCCCTCGGGCCCGACGCTGGAATCGGGCGGGCTCGAGTCGCCACCGCCGCCGCACGACCACAACTGAGGGAAGAGAAGCAGCAGCGCGAGCCGCGATCGATAGGTCAGTCCCATGGTGCCGATCTCCTCACGGCCTGCATCCTGTCGACCGCTGGCTGCCGGGCAAGCGATCGAGGGACTTGCGTGTCACACCGCGGGTCCCCGCTCGCTGGCCTTTGGTCGCTAGTCCTTGCAGTAGCCGATGTAGACGTAGTCGCTGATGAAGAAGAAGGGAATGGACTCCCCTTCGTTCAGATCCTGGGCGTCCCGCGGGAGGTCCGAGTAGGGCGGATTCCATTGGTCCGGCACCAACTCCTGGACCCACTCGATCTGGTACCTTCCCGCCGCCTCCGGGGGGCCGTACACCCGCTTGCCCTTGGTTCGGTTGTCGACCACGACACACCGGGCGACCGGCCCGTTCGAATTGACCACGTAGAGCCACAGCGGCAAGCCTCCCACCACCGGGCTGCCGGCATTCAGGTCGACCGGCAGCTTCACGCCTCCCTGGGGCGTCTCGTTGTCGTGTTCGTCCACCGTGTAGATGCGGCTGACCGGCTGCCCTTCCGTGCCGTCGGCCTTGCCGGTGCGGTAGTACAGCCAGACGTAGTTCCCGCCGCTTCCCTCGTTCAGGTCGATGTTCATCAACCTGAACCCCGCCGGCGGCGCGGGTGGCACGTCGTTGCGGCCACCATCGACGAGCTGGATCTCGACGATCGCCTCACCCGTGAGGTCTGCGGGCGGTGTCACGTCGTCGCCACCACCTCCGCAACTCCCCTGAAGCAGGCTGAACACGAGCGCCAGGGCGAGCCCACGGAAAGGCCGGGGCCTGGTTCGCCTCATCACGCTACCCATCCTTTCAGTTCAAGACCAACGCTCACGGCGCCACTCGCAGGGCCAGCAACGCGTCTGCATTCTTGAAGGTGGTACGCGGCTCACGTTGAGCAGGCTCAAGCACGGATGGTCCGCGCGCGGCAAATCATTCCATTCACGGCCAGTGCGCCGGCGTCATGGCGTCATCTTGATGGGATCTTGATGCGCCGAGTCCAAGTTTTTGCACCGACTTGACGCGCCGCTTCCTAGCATCCCGCTCACTCATCGAAGGAGGATGCTTTGGACATCACCTACCTGCTTCTGGCGGCGGTCCTCGTCGTCGTGACGGCGCTCGCCGCCTTCGGGCTGGCGCGCCTGGCACCCCGCGGAGGTTCGCGATGAGCGCTTTCGCCTGGGTCGCGGGCAGCCTCGCGGTCGCCCTGGCCGTGTACCTCTTCGCCGTGCTGCTGTTTCCGGAGAAATTCTCGTGAACGCTTCTGGCTGGATTCAACTGATCGCCTACCTCGCCGTGCTGCTGGCGCTGGCGTGGCCGCTCGCGACGTGGATCACGCGCGTGATGGACGGCCGCTTCGCACTCGGCCGGCGCATCGAGGCACCGCTGCTGCGCGCCGCCGGCGTGCAGGGGCCTGACGGCACGGTGGCCGAGCAGGGCTGGCTCGCCTACGCGCTGGGTCTGCTGTTGTTCAACGGGCTCGGCGTGCTCGCCGTCTATGCGTTGCAGCGCCTGCAGGCGGTGCTGCCGCTCAATCCGCAGGGCATGGCGGCCGTCAGCCCGGACTCGTCATTCAACACCGCCATCAGCTTCGTCACCAACACGAACTGGCAAGGCTACGGCGGCGAGGCGACGATGAGCTACCTCACGCAGATGCTGGCGCTGACGGTGCAGAACTTCCTGTCCGCGGCCACCGGCATCGTCGTCGTGATCGCCCTGGTGCGCGGCTTCGCGCGGCACGTGTCGCTGCGTGGCGCGATCGGCAATGTCTGGGCCGACCTGACTCGCGTGACGCTGTGGGTGTTGCTGCCGCTGTCGCTCGTGTTCGCGCTGGTGATGGTCGCCGGCGGCATGATCCAGAACTTCAAGCCCTACGAGACCGTGCAGGCGGTCGAGGCCATGACCTGGCAGGAGCCCAAGCTCGGCGCCGATGGTCAACCCCTCCAGGATGCCAAGGGCCAGCCGGTGATGGAGGACAAGAAGGGCCGGTCGCAGACGCTGGCCATGGGCCCGGTCGCCTCGCAGCTGGCGATCAAGATGCTCGGCACCAACGGCGGCGGCTTCTTCAACGCCAACTCGGCGCACCCGTACGAGAACCCGACGGCGGTCACCAACTTCGGGCAGATGCTGGCGATCTTCGTCATCCCGGCGGCGCTGTGCTTCGTCTTCGGCCGCATGGTCGGTGACGCGCGCCAGGGCGTGGCGGTGCTGGCCGCGATGACGGCGATCTTCGTGGTTGCGGTGATTGCCGTCACGGCCTTCGAACAGCAGGGCAACCCGCTTCTCACCGCGCTCGGCGCCGACCAGGTCGCGAGCGCGACGCAGGCCGGCGGCAACATGGAAGGCAAGGAAGTGCGCTTCGGCATCCGTGCCTCCACACTCTTCGCCGCCATCACCACGGCGGCCAGTTGCGGCGCGGTGATCTCGATGCACGACAGCTTCACGCCGCTCGGCGGCGCGGTGCCGATGGTCCTGATGCAGCTGGGCGAGGTGGTCTTCGGCGGCGTCGGCTCGGGCCTGTACGGCATGCTCGTCTTCGCCGTGATGGCCGTCTTCATCGCCGGGCTGATGATCGGCCGCACGCCCGAGTACCTCGGCAAGAAGATCGAGGCGCACGAGATGAAGATGGTCTCGCTCGCCATCCTGATCGGGCCGCTGCTCGTGCTCGGCGGCACCGCCTTCGCGGTGATGACGGAGCCCGGGCGCACCGGCCTGCTCAACCCGGGCCCGCACGGCTTCTCGGAGGCGCTGTATGCCCTGAGCTCCGCCGCCAACAACAACGGCAGCGCCTTTGCGGGCCTGTCGGCGAACACGCCCTTCTACAACGTGCTGCTCGGCCTGGCGATGTGGCTCGGGCGCTTCGGTGTCATCGTGCCGGTGCTGGCCATGGCCGGCTCGCTGGCGGTGAAGAAGCGCGCTGCCGCCACCGAGGGCACTCTGCCCACGCATGGCCCGCTCTTCATCGTGCTGCTCATCGGCACCGTGTTGCTCGTGGGCCTGCTGAACTACGTGCCGGCGCTGGCCCTCGGGCCGGTGGTCGAGCACCTGATGCTCTGGAGTGCGAAATGAGCCTGACGAACCGGAAGGCCCTGACCCTTTTCGACCCGGCGCTGGTGCGCCCCGCCATCGCGGACTCCTTCCGCAAGCTCGCCCCGCGCCAGCAGTTCCGCAACCCGGTGATGTTCGTCGTCTATATCGGCAGCGCGCTCACCACGGCGCTGGCCCTGGCGACGCCGAGCGGCTTCACCATCGCGGTGGCGCTGTGGCTGTGGTTCACGGTGCTGTTCGCCAACTTCGCCGAGGCGATGGCCGAGGGCCGCAGCAAGGCGCAGGCGGCCAGCCTGCGCGGGCTGAAGAAGAAGACCTGGGCGAAGAAGCTGGAGGGTGAATACCGCCACGGCGAGCCGCTCACTGCGATCAGGACGGCGATGAAATGGCACCCGATCGAGGCCGACAGCCTGCGCAAGGGCGATGTCGTGCTCATCGAGGCCGGCGACGTGATCCCCGCCGACGGCGAGGTGATCGACGGTGTCGCCTCGGTCGACGAGAGCGCCATCACCGGCGAGTCGGCGCCCGTCATCCGCGAATCGGGCGGCGACTTCTCGGCCATCACCGGCGGCACGCGCGTGCTGTCGGACTGGGTGGTCGCGCGCGTGTCGGTCAACCCGGGCGAGACCTTCGTCGACCGCATGATCGCGATGGTCGAGAACGCCAAGCGCCAGAAGACGCCGAACGAGATCGCGCTGACGATCCTGCTCGTGGCGCTGACGATCGTCTTCCTCGGCGTCGTCGCGACACTGCTGCCGTTCTCGATCTTCGGCGTCACCGCCACGGGTGCGGGGCAGCCGGTGAGCCTGGTCGTGCTCGTGGCGCTGCTCGTGTGCCTGATCCCGACCACCATCGCCGGGCTGCTCTCGGCCATCGGCGTGGCCGGCATGAGCCGCATGATGCAGGCCAACGTCATCGCCACCTCGGGCCGCGCGGTGGAGGCCGCGGGCGACGTCGACGTGCTGCTGCTCGACAAGACCGGCACCATCACGCTCGGCAACCGCCAGGCGAGTGCCTTCCTGCCCGCGCCCGGCGTCACCGAGGCCGAGCTGGCCGATGCCGCGCAGCTGGCGTCGCTGGCCGACGAGACGCCCGAGGGCCGCAGCATCGTCGTGCTGGCCAAGCAGAAGTTCAAGCTGCGCGAGCGCGACGTGGCGGCGCTCGGCGCGCACTTCGTGCACTTCACGGCCGCCTCGCGCATGAGCGGGGTGGACCTGCCCGCCAAGGCAGACAACGCGGCAGGCGCCACGCGTGCCGTGCGCAAGGGCGCCGCCGACGCCATCCGCAAGCACGTCGAGGCGCTGGGCGGCAGCTTCCCGCAGGCCTTGCAGACGCAGGTGGACGACGTGGCACGCCGCGGCAGCACGCCGCTCGTCGTCGCCGACGGCAAGAAGGCTCTCGGCGTCGTCGAGCTCAAGGACATCGTCAAGGGCGGCATCAAGGAGCGCTTCGCCGAGCTGCGCCGCATGGGCATCAAGACGGTGATGGTGACCGGCGACAACCGCCTCACCGCCGCCGCCATTGCTGCCGAGGCGGGGGTCGACGACTTCCTCGCCGAGGCCACGCCCGAGGCCAAGCTCAAGCTCATCCGCGAGCACCAGGCCGCCGGCCGCCTCGTCGCCATGACCGGCGACGGCACCAACGACGCGCCGGCGCTGGCGCAGGCCGATGTCGCGGTGGCGATGAACACGGGCACGCAGGCGGCCAAGGAAGCCGGCAACATGGTCGACCTCGACAGCAACCCCACGAAGCTGATCGAGATCGTCGAGACCGGCAAGCAGATGCTGATGACGCGCGGCTCGCTGACGACCTTCAGCATCGCCAACGACGTGGCGAAGTACTTCGCCATCGTGCCGGCGGCCTTCGTCACCACCTACCCGCAGCTCGGCGCGCTGAACGTGATGCAGCTCGCCAGCCCCAACTCGGCCATCCTGTCGGCGGTGGTGTTCAACGCGCTCATCATCATCGCGCTCATCCCGCTGGCGCTGAAGGGTGTGCCTTACCGCGCCGTCAGTGCAGCGGCGCTGTTGCGGCGCAACCTCGCTCTCTACGGGCTGGGCGGCATCGTCGTGCCGTTCATCGGCATCAAGGTGATCGACATGCTGATCGCCGCGGCCGGCCTGGCCTGATCTCGCCGCGTTGCGTCCCACTGCCTCCGACTGTTCCGAGGATCCGATCATGTCCACTGTCCCTGTCCCCGTCTCCACTCCCGCGGCCGGGCCGTCGGCCCTGCGCGGGCTGCTGCGCCCGGCGGTCGTGCTCTTCGTCGGCCTCTCGCTGCTGACGGGGCTCGTCTATCCGCTGCTCGTCACCGGCCTGGCCCAGGCGGTGTTCCCGCATGCGGCCAACGGCAGCCTCTTCGTGCAAGGCGGCCAGGTGGTCGGCTCCGAGTTGATCGGGCAGCCGTTCGCCGACCCGAAGCACTTCTGGAGCCGCCCGTCGGCCACCGGGCCGATGGCCTACAACGCCGGCGCGTCGAGCGGCTCCAACCTGGGGCCGACGAACCCCGCGCTGGCCGACGCGGTGAAGGGGCGCATCGAGGCGCTGCGCGCGGCCGATCCGGGCAACAGCGCACCCGTGCCGGTGGACCTGGTGACGGCCTCGGCCAGCGGCCTCGACCCGCACATCAGCCGCGCCGCCGCCGACTACCAGCTGAAGCGTGTCGCACGCGCCCGCAACCTGCCCGAGGCCGACGTGCGCTCGCTCGTCGACCAGCACACCGAAGGCCGCCTGCTCGGCTTCATCGGCGAGGCGCGCGTCAACGTCTTGGCGCTGAACCTGGCGCTGGACGCCCGCGGCGCGCGCTGAATCCCCAGGGCCGGCGGCACCGATCGTGGGCGACTTCGGAGACATCGCGCTGGCGCTGCTGGCCGTCGCCGCGCCGCTGCTGCTGGCCGGCTGGCTGCTCGGCCGCAAGGCGCGTGGTGGGCCGCCGGACCGTGCCGCGCGCGACGCCCGGCCGAGGCGTGACAACATGGCACCCTGATCCACTCGTCATCCGAACGGCATGCTGATCAACTGTGTCGCCTACCAGGAGGGCCGCAAGCTCGCCGACATCCCCGTGGAAGAGATCGGCGCCACCTTGCGCCGCACGGGCACCTTCGTCTGGGTGGCGCTGCGCGACGCCACCGAGGCCGAGATGGCGCAGATGCAGCGCGAGTTCGACCTGCACGAGCTGGCCGTCGAGGACGCGCTCAAGGGCCACCAGCGGCCCAAGCTCGAGGAGTTCGGCGACACCCTGTTCGCGGTGCTGCACCTGATCGAGCCCGAACGCGGCGAGTGGCACGTGGGCGAAGTGGCCGTCTTCGTCGGCCGCAACTTCGTGCTCTCGGTGCGCAACCGCAGCCAGCAGCACTTCCTCGGCGTGCGCGAACGCTGCGAGCGCGAGCCCGAACTGCTGCGCTTCGGTGCCGGCTTCGTCTTCTATGCGCTGATGGACGCGGTGGTCGACCGCTACTTCCCGCTGCTCGACGGCCTGGAGACCGAGCTCGAGAAGATCGAGGAGCAGATCTTCGAGCACGGCGCAGCACGCGTGAACATCGAGCGGCTCTATGCGCTCAAGCGCCGCGCCACGCAGCTGCGGCATGCCGCCGCGCCGCTGCTGGAGGTGACCGACAAGCTGCACGGCGGCCGCGTGCCGCCGGTCTGCACCGGCGTGCAGGACTACTTCCGCGACGTGCAAGACCACCTGGTGCGCATCAACAGCGGCATCGACACGATGCGCGACACCATCGGCACCGCCATCCAGGTCAACGTGTCGATGGTCGCCATCGAGCAGGGCGAAACGACCAAGCGGCTGGCGGCCTGGGCCGCCGTGTTCGCGGTCTGCACGGCGCTGGTCGGCGTGTGGGGCATGAACTTCGAGCACATGCCCGAGCTGAAGTGGCGCTACGGCTATGCGATGGCGCTCGGCGCCATCGTCACCGCGGCGGTGGCGATGTACTGGCGCTTCCGCCGCGCCGGCTGGTTGTGACCCGCGCGGGCTGAGACGAGACGCGCCACGCAGCGATGGCCGAAGAGCAGCGCCCCGATCCCGACGCGTTGCTGGCGCGCGTGCAGGCCGACGAGGCCAAGGCGCGGCGCGGCCGGCTGAAGATCTTCTTCGGCGCCTCGGCTGGCGTCGGCAAGACCTTCGCCATGCTCGCCGCGGCGCGCGCCGCAGTCGCTCAGGGCCGGCCGGTGCTGGTGGGCGTGGTCGAGACGCACGGCCGAAGCGAAACCGAGGCCATGGCGCGTGACCTGCCGCGCCTGCCGCCGAAGGAAGTGCCCTACCGTGGCCGCGTGCTGAAGGAGTTCGACCTCGACGCGGCACTCGCCTGGGAGCGCGACCACACAGAGGGCGTGCTGCTGCTCGACGAATTGGCGCACAGCAACGTGCCCGGTGACACCGGCCAGGCGAGCCGCCACCCCAAGCGCTGGCAGGACGTGGAAGAGCTGCTCGCTGCCGGCGTCGACGTCTGGACGACGGTGAACGTGCAGCACCTGGAGAGCCTGAACGACATCGTCAGCGGCATCACAGGCGTGCGCGTGTGGGAGACGGTGCCCGACCGCCTCTTCGACGAGGCCGACGAGGTCGTGGTCGTCGACCTGCCGCCCGACGAGCTGCTGCTGCGCCTGCGCCAGGGCAAGGTCTATCTTCCTCAGCAAGCCGAGCGCGCCGCCGCCAACTTCTTCAGGAAGGGCAACCTGCTCGCGCTGCGCGAGCTGGCGTTGCGCCGCACCGCCGACCGTGTCGACGAGGAGATGCAGGCCTACCGCAGGCACAGCGCCGTGCAGGCGGTGTGGCCGAATCGCGAATCGCTGCTCGCCTGTGTCGGCCCCGGCGAGCATGGCGAAAAGGTGGTGCGCAGCTGCGCCCGCCTGGCCGCGCAGCTCGACGTGCCCTGGCATGCCGTGCACGTGCAGACCCCTTCGACACGCTCGCTGCGCGACGCCGAGCGGCAGCAGATGCTGCACGTGCTGAAGCTGGCCGCCGAGCTCGGCGCCACCGTGGCCACGCTGTCGGCGCCGACGACCTCGGACGTGGCGCCGGCGCTGGCGCGTTACGCGCGCGAGCACAACCTCTCGCGGCTCGTGCTTGGCCGGCGCGACCGCCACTGGCGCTGGCCGCCCGGCCGGCGTGCGTTGGCCGACCGCCTGGTGGCGCTCGCCGACGACCTCGACGTGCTGCAGGTGGCGCTGCCCACAGCCTCACGCGGCGCGGCCGGGCCCGAACCGACCCACGTGCGAGCCGGCAGCTGGCGCGGCTACGTCGCCGCGCCCATCGTCTGCGCGCTCACCACCGGTGCCGCGCTGCCGCTGGCCGGCGTGCTCGAGCTGAGCAACATCGTCATGCTGTTCCTGCTCGCGGTGGTGGGCGTGGCGCTCGCCTTCGGCCGCGGGCCGGCGGTGCTGGCCGCCTTTCTCGGCGTCGCCGCGTTCGACTTCTTCTTCGTGCCGCCGCAGCTCTCGTTCGCGGTGAGCGACGTGCAGTACCTGCTCACCTTCGCGGTGATGCTGGCGGTGGCGCTGGTGATCGGCCAGCTCACCGCCGGGCTCAAGGGCCAGGCCGCGGCGGCCAACGAGCGCGAGCGGCGCGTGCGCAGCCTGTACGAGATGTCGCGCGACCTTGGCAGTGCCTTGATGGTCGAGCAGGTGGCCGAGATCGGCGCGCGCTTCCTCGTCGCCGAGTTCGGCGCGCGCTACGCCCTGCGTGTCGCCGACGCTGATGACCGCCTGCACGAGCTGCCCGGCGCCACGGCGAAGGCCGATCCCGGTGTCGCGCAATGGGCCTACGACCACGCGCAGGCGGCCGGCCGCGGCACCGACACGCTGCCGGCCGGCAACTGCCTGATGCTGCCGCTGAAGGCACCGATGCGGCTGCGTGGCGTGCTCGCCGTGGAGCCGGTCGCGCCGGTCCACCCGGCGAGTGCGGGCGGGGCCGCCGCCTCGGCCAGCGCCGTGCCCTGGTCGCCCGAGGACCGGCAGTTGCTCGACACCTGCGCCTCGCTGCTGGCCAACTCGCTCGAGCGCATCCACTACATCGAGGTGGCGCAGGCCAGCACGCTGCAGATGGAGAGTGAGCGGTTGCGCAACTCGCTGCTGTCGGCGATCTCGCACGACCTGCGCACGCCGCTGGCCTCGCTCGTCGGCCTGGCCGATGCGCTGCGGCTGACGCACCCGCGGCTGTCGGCCCAGCAGGACGAAGTGGTCGGCGCGATGAAGGACTCCGCGCTGCGCATGAATGCGCTCGTCAACAACCTGCTCGACATGGCGCGGCTGGAGGCGGGTGCCGTGCAGATCAATCGGCAGTGGCAGCCACTGGAAGAGGTGGTGGGCGCCGCGCTCGCCGCCTGCGCGCCGGCGCTGGCCGGCCGGCCGGTGCAGGTGCAGCTGCCCGAGGACCTGCCACTGCTGCACCTGGACGCGGTGCTCATCGATCGCGTGCTCGCCAACCTGCTCGAGAACGCCGCCAAGTTCACGCCGCCGGGCACGCCGGTCATCGTGCGTGCGACTGCGCGCTCCGACAGCGTCGACCTGATCGTCGAGGATCGCGGGCCCGGCCTGCCGCCCGGCAAGGAGGAGCTGCTGTTCGAGAAGTTCGAGCGCGGCCGCAAGGAGAGCGCGACGCCGGGCGTGGGCCTGGGCCTGGCCATCTGCCGCGCCATCGTGCAGGCGCACGGCGGCACGATCCGGGCCGAGAACGTCGCCCAGGGCGCGGGCGAAAACGGCGCGCGCTTCGTGCTGACGCTGCCGCGCGGCACACCGCCTTCGGACACCGGCAGCGATGGGGTCGCCGCCGCAGCCGCCCTGGAAGGCTCATGACCGGGCTGCGCGCCAGGGTGCTCGTGGTCGAGGACGAGGCCGAGATCCGGCGCTTCGTGCGCCTGGCGCTCGAGTCCGAAGGCCACGAGGTGCACGAGACCGAGACGCTGTCGCGTGCGCTCATCGAGGCCGGCACGCGCCGCCCCGACCTCGTCGTGCTCGACCTCGGCCTGCCCGACGGCGACGGCGTGGACTTCATTCGCGGCTTTCGCGGCTGGTCGGCCTCGCCGGTGATCGTGCTCTCGGCGCGCGCGGCCGAGGCCGAGAAGATCGCCGCGCTCGACGCCGGCGCCGACGACTACCTCGTCAAGCCCTTCGGCGTCGGCGAGTTGCTGGCACGCGTGCGGGCGCAGTTGCGCCGCCGCTTCGTCGCCGAGGGCGAGGCCGAGAGCGTGGTCGAGTTCGACGACGTGAAGGTCGACCGCGCCCGCCGCCTCGTCGAGCGTGGCGGCCAACCGCTGCACCTGACGCCGATCGAATACCGGCTGCTGACGCTGCTGCTCGCCCAGCCCGGCCGCGTGCTGACGCATGGTCACCTGCTGAAGGAAGTGTGGGGGCCCGGCCATGCCGAGGACGTGCACTACGTGCGCGTGCACATGGGCAACCTGCGCAAGAAGATCGAGGCCGACCCTTCGCAACCGCGCTGGCTGCTCACCGAGGCTGGCGTCGGCTACCGATTCGCCTCGCGCTGACGACCGCGGCCGGGCCTGCCCCGGCCGCTGCCCTGCCGCCGGCGGAACAGGCGCAAGAAGCCCCGGCTTATCCACCGATGGTTCGCCGCCGGCATGCCGATATGCCTTTCATCCTCTCCCCATCAAGGGACCATGGCATGGAAGGCTGGATCATCGGTTTGCACCTCCTGAGCGCCCACTTCGGCGATCTGGACCCCGGGGCGCACCCACGCCGCGTCACGCCCGGCATCTACGCCGTGGCCCCAAGCGGCGCCACGGCGGGCGCCTACCGGAACTCGATCGACCGCGACACCGTGTACGCCGGCTGGACCTGGCGCACCGGCTGGAACGCGGGACCCTTGACCGACATCACGCTGACGGCCGCCGCCGCCACCGGGTACTCGGAGGCCAAGATCGTGCCGCTGGTGGCCGTGGCCGCCACCATTGGCGACGGCAACTACGCGCCGCGCATCTTGTGGGTGCCGCACCGCACGCAGCCGGTGTCGCTGGCCATCGAGCGGCGGTTCTAGGGCCACCGCGCGGCGTTTCGGCCCCTCCGGCCCTCTCCGCAGCCGCGGCATCTGCTTCGGCGGGCGCGGGGCACAATGTCGTCCCTGAGGCCGCCGGCCTCCTGCCGCGGCGGCCGCGTCACTCACCCGAGGCGCCATGGACAACGTCGACCACCAGATCCTCGAGCAGATCACCCAGTGGGTGGCCAGCGGCCACCGTGTCGCGCTCGGCACCATCGTGCGCACCTGGGGCTCGGCGCCGCGGCCCCCGGGTTCGGCCGTCGCCATCCGCGACGACGGGCTCGTGGCCGGCAGCGTCTCCGGCGGCTGCATCGAAGATGACCTCGTCGACAAGGCACGCGCCGGCACGCTCGCCACGCAGCGGCCGCAGGTGGTGCGCTACGGCATCGATGCCGACGCCGCCCATCGCTTCGGCCTGCCCTGCGGCGGGCTCATCGAGCTCGTGCTCGAGGCGGTGGCGCCGCACTCGCAATTGCCGCTGCTGCTCGAGCGCCTGAAGCGCGGCGAGCGCGTGCGGCGGCGGCTGAATCTCAGCACCGGCGTCGTCACGCTGGAGGCGGGCAACGCCAGCGACGAGCTATCGCTCTCCGACAGCGAGCTCATCACCCACCACGGCCCGAGCTGGCGCATGCTCGTCATCGGCGCCGGGCCGCTGACGCAGTACCTGGCGCCGATGGCGCACGCGCTCGGCTACCAGGTCATCGTGTGCGACCCGCGCGCCGAGTACGCCGAGGGCTTCCAGGTCGAAGGCGCCACGCTCGTACGCACCATGCCCGACGACACCGTGCGCGAGCTGCAGCCCGACGGCCACCTCGCCATCGTCGCGCTCACGCACGACCCCAAGCTCGACGACATGGCGCTCATGGAGGCGCTGGCGAGCCCGGCCTTCTACATCGGCGCCATCGGCTCGCGCGCCAACCAGTCCAAGCGCAAGGAGCGGCTGAAGGAACACTTCGGCCTCACCGACGAGGCACTGGCGCGGCTGCACGGCCCGGTGGGGCTGAAGAACGGCGCGCGCACGCCGCCGGAGATCGCGGTGAGCATCCTCGCCGAGATCACCGCGGTGCGCTACGGCTACGTCATCCCCGAGCCGGTGGCCACGGCCGCCGCTTCGACCCTGCCGGCGGGCTGCGTGGCCTGAGCGGGCGGCGCTGCGGCGCTGCGGCGCGCCGGCTCAGCGCCCGCGCCAGCGCTGCAGCAGCAGCGCGTTGCTCACCACGAAGAAGCTGCTGAAGGCCATCGCGCCGCCGGCAATCACCGGGCTGAGCAGGCCGAGCGCCGCGGCGGGAATGCCAACGGCGTTGAAGACGAAGGCCCAGAAGAGGTTCTGGCGAATCTTGCGCGTCGTGCGGCGCGAGATGTCGATGGCGTCGGCGACGAGCGAGATGTCGCCGCGCATCAGCGTGATGCCGGCGGCGTGCATCGCCACGTCGGTGCCCGTGGCCATGGCGATGCCCACGTCGGCGGCGGCGAGCGCTGGCGCGTCGTTGATGCCGTCGCCGACCATGGCCACGCGGCGCGGCCGTGGTGAACCTGGGCCCGCGCCAGGGCCCGATCCATGAAGCGCCGTCTTCAGCTCGGTGACGATGCGCGCCTTGTCTTCGGGCAGCACCTCCGAGCGCACTTCGGTGATGCCGAGTTCCCGCGCCACCGCGCCGGCGCTGCCGGGGTTGTCGCCGGAGACAAGCACGCAGACCAGGCCCATGGCCTGCAGCTGGGCCACCGCCTTCGCGGCCTCGGGCTTCGGCGTGTCGCCGAAGGCCAGCAGAGCCAAGGGCCGGGGCGGGGAGGCGCCGTCGCCCGCCACCTGCGCCAGCCAGGAGACGGTGTGCCCCTGGCGTTGCAGGGCCTCGGCATCGGCCAGCGCAGAGGTCAGCGGCACGCCGAGTTCCTGCATCCAGCGCGCACTGCCCAGGCGCAGCGCGCGGCCCTGCACGGTACCGGCGACACCGCGGCCCGGCACGGCTTTCAGGTCGGTGGCGTTGGCCTGTGAAGCCAGGCCTTTCGTCGCACCCGCGGCCTCGCGCACGGCGCGCGCCAGCGGATGCTCGCTGCCCGACATCAGCGCCGCGGCCTGGGCCAGGGCGACCGCGCGGGCACCGTCATCCCCTCCGTCATCGGCGCCCCCCAGCGGTCGCAGTTCCACCAGCCGCGGCCTCCCCTCGGTGAGCGTGCCGGTCTTGTCGAAGGCAATCACCTGCAGCCCATGCGCCAACTCCAGCGCCTCGGCGTCCTTGATGAGGATGCCGCGCCGCGCCGCCACACCGGTGCCGGCCATGATGGCGGCCGGTGTCGCCAGGCCCAGCGCGCAGGGGCAGGCGATGACGAGCACGGCCACGGCATTGAGCCAGCCCTCGGTCCAGCGGCCGGCGCCGAAACCCCAGCCGAGCAGCGTCGCGAGTGCGACCGCCAGCACCACCGGCACGAAGACGGCGCTGACCTGGTCGACAAGACGCTGCACCGGCGCCTTCTTCGCCTGCGCCGACTCGACACCGCGCACGATGCGCGCGAGCATGGTCTCGGCGCCCACGGCGGTGGTGCGCAGCACGAGCAGGCCTTCGCCGTTGAGCGCACCGCCAGCCAGCCGGTCGCCTTCACCCCGCGCCACGGGCAGGCTCTCGCCGGTGAGCATCGACTCGTCGACATGGCTGGCGCCCTGCACCACCACGCCGTCCACCGGCACGCGCTCGCCCGGGCGCACGACGACCTCGTCGCCGACCTGCACCTGCGCCAGCGGCAGCTCGCTCTCGATGCCGGCACGGCGCACGCGCGCCGACTCGGGCTTCAGCGACTCCAGCGCCCGCAACGCCTCGGTGGTGCGGCGCTTGGCGCGCGCCTCCAGCCACTTGCCCAGCAGCACGAGCGTGATGACGACGGCCGAGCCCTCGAAGTACAGCGGCAGGTGCGCGTCGAGCCCCCGGAGCCCGCCGGGCCCACCAAGACCGGCGCGCCACAACGTGGCCAGGCTCAGGCCGTAGGCGGCGCTCGTGCCCAGCGCCACGAGCAGGTCCATGTTGCCGGCGCCGGCCCGCACGGCCTTCCAGCCGGCGCGGTAGAAGCGCGCGCCGAGCCAGAACTGCACCGGCGTGGCGAGCGCCCACTGCCACAGCGGGCCCGGCATCCAGTGCACGCCGAGCGGCATCAGCACCATCGGCACGAGCAGTGGCGCCGACAGCAGCGCCGCGAGCACGACGCGTGTGCCTTCGCCGAGCCGCCACCCCGGCGCCGGCGGCGCGGCCGGCGCCGAAGTGCCGCCGGCCTGATCCAACCCAGCCGCCTCGTAACCGGCCTTCGCCACAGCGGCCACCAACGCCGCCTGCACGGTGGCGCGGCCGGCACCGCGCCCGGCCCAGGTGATCTCGGCCGTTTCGGTGGCGAGGTTCACGCTCGCGGAAAGCACGCCGGGCACGCGCGCCAGCGCCTTCTCGACGCGGCCGACGCAGGAAGCGCAGGTCATGCCCACGATGCGCAGGCGCGCGGCCTGTCGGGGCACCTCGTAGCCGGCCTCCTCCACCGCGCGCACCACGCGCTCGGCACTGATGGCAGCCTGGAGATCGGACGTGACAGCGCCGGGCGTCAGCTGCGCCGTCTCGGTGGCGAGGTTCACGCTAGCCCCGCCGACGCCGGGCACCTTGCCGAGCGCTTTCTCCACTCGCGACACGCAAGAAGCGCAGGTCATGCCGTCGATCGGCAGCGCCCAGCCGGGGCTGGACGACACGGGAGACAGGGCAGGCGCCGACACGGACATGGGTCAAGCGTAACGGCGAATGTCGGGTGCAGACCCGACCCAGCGCAATGAAGGCGCGGCCGCGCCGGCGGCAATTGGATCATCATTGCGCCTTTCCGCCTTCGTGTACCCCGCCATGCTCGATCTGCAGATTCCCAACATGACCTGCGGCCACTGTGTCCGCGCCGTGACCGAGGCGGTGAAGTCCGCCGACCCTGAGGCCACCGTGGTGATCGACCTGCCCACGCACAAGGTGCAGATCGAGACGCAGGCGCCGCGAGCGGCGGTGCTCGCCAAGCTGGCCGAAGCCGGCTACGCACCGGCCGGCGCCTAGGCTAGGGCGCTAGGGCGCGCGCTCCTTTCGGCGCCCTTCAGCGCCAATCAGCGCGCTCACTCCACCCCACCCCGTTCCAACGGCGGCCCGCGCTCGGCGCGCGGCCGCCGCATCGTCCATGGCCGGCATCCACATCACCGACATCGAAGCGGCCATCAACTGGTGGCGCGAGCGCTCGCCCTCACCCGACGGCATCAGCGCCTGCGCCGAGGTGCGCGCGCTGGCCGAGGTGTACGCGCTGATGGTCTACTACCGCGAGCCGATGGCCGACGAAGCGAGCATGCCCGCCGCCGCACGCGCGGCCTGGCTCGCCTGGTACGCGAGCACGCCCGACGCGCCTTGCATCGCCATCTGCTCCACGAGCCAGGGTGACCCGTTGTGCAAGGGCTGCGGCCGCAGCTTCGAGGAAGTGCAGGGCTGGCCCGGGTTCAGTCCCGCCGAGAAGCGGGTGGTGTGGCGGCGCATCACGCAGGAAGGCACGGCCTGGCGCTTCACCCGCTATGCCGAGCGGGCGCGCCTGGCCAGCGGCGAAGACCACCCCGACCCGCGCGTCTTCGTGGCGGCCGCCAGCGGGAAGGCCGCTTGAGCGCCGCGGTTGCCGGCCCCGTGCCGACGCTGGGCGAGAGCACGCGCCGCATCGCGCCGCTGGCGTGGCCGGTCTTCATCGGCCAGATCTCGGTGCTCGCCTTCAGCACCATCGACACCATGCTGGTGGCGCGCCAGGGTGCTGTCGACCTGGCGGCGCTGTCGGTGGGCGCGGCGGCCTACGTGACGGTGTTCATCGGCCTCATGGGCGTGGTGCTGGCGCTGTCGCCGATTGCCGGGCGCCTGTACGGCGCGCGCGACCTCGAGGGCGCCGGCCGGCAGGTGCACCAGTCGTTGTGGATCGTGTTCGTGGCGGCCGCGCTCGGCAGCCTGCTGCTGGCCTTTCCGCACCCCTTCCTCTGGATCGCGCAGGCGGGGCCGGAGGTGGAAGGCAAGGTGCGGGGCTACCTGCTGGCGCTCGCGTTCTCGTTGCCGGCCTCGCTGCTGTTCACCGTGTACCGCGGCTTCAACACCGCGGTGTCGCGGCCGAAGGCGGTGATGGCGCTGCAGATCGGCGGGTTGGCGCTGAAGGTGCCGCTGTCGACGATGCTGGTCTTCGGCTGGCCGGCGCTCGGCGTGCCGGCGCTCGGGGCGGTGGGCTGCGCCATCGCCACGGCCGTCGTCATGTGGTCGCAGGTGGGGCTGGCGCTTGCCGTGCTGAAGCGCGATGCGTTCTACGCCCCGTTTCGCCTGTTCGGGCGCGGCCTCGACAAGCCCGACCGCGCGGCCATCGGCGGCCTGCTCAAGCTCGGCCTGCCCATGGGCGCGACCATCCTCATCGAGGTCACCGGCTTCAGCTTCATGGCCCTGTTCATCGCCCGCACGGGCACGACGGCGGTGGCGGGGCACCAGATTGCGGCCAACCTCGTCTCGCTGATGTTCATGATGCCGATGGCGATGGCCAGCGCCACCGGCACGCTGGTGGCGCAGAGCATCGGCGCGCGACGGCACGACGAGGCCGTGCGCCTCGGCTGGCATGGCCTGTGGCTGGCCTGCGGGCTCTCCACGCTGCTTGGCGGCACCGTCTTCATGCTGCGGGAGGAGGTGGCGCGCCTGTACAGCCCGGACGCCGCCGTCGTCGCCGCGGCGCTGCCGCTGCTGGCCTGGGTGGCCATCTTCCACTTCGCCGATGCGGTGCAGGCCATCGTCGCCTTCGTGCTGCGCGCCTGGCACATCGCCACCGCGCCGATGGTCGTCTATGCGCTGTCGATCTGGGGCCTCGGGCTGGGCGGCGGCTACGTGCTCGGTTTCGACCCGCTGGGCGTCGTGCCGCTGTCGCTGCAGGGTGCGCGCGGGTTCTGGGTCGCCGCCACCGTGTCGCTGGTGGCTGCGGGCATCGCCCTGGTGGCCCTGCTGGCGTGGACCACCTCGCTGCGTCGGCGCGAGGCCACGGCCTAGCTTCGGCGCGCGCGACAAATCGCGCCGCCGGCGACGCAACCTAGGCCAGCGGCAGCGTCAGCACGAAGCAGCTGCCGCCGCCCTCGCGCGGCTCGCACGACACGTGGCCGCCATGGCGCTCGGCGATCTGCCGTACGAGAGCCAGGCCGAGGCCGACGCCGCCGGCGCGCTCGGCATGGCCGGGCAGGCGGAAGAAGGCCTCGAAGATGCGCTCGCGATAGGCCTCGGGCACGCCGGGGCCGCGGTCGCAGACGCGCACCTCGGCCTGCGGGCCGCGGCGGGTGAGCGTCACCTCGACCTCGTTGCCGCCGTAGCGGCGCCCGTTCTCGAGCAGGTTGCGCAGCGCGCGGCGCAGCAGGCGCTCGTCGCCGCGCACCTGCAGCGCCTCGCCGCTCGCCTCGGCCCCCACGCGCGCCGCTTCCTCGGCAGCGAGCGGCAGCAGCGCGACGGCTTCGGCGGCGTCGAGCGCGCCCTTGGCATCGAGCCGGCTGGACATCAGCACCTCCTCGACGAGCGCGTCGAGCTCGCCGATGTTGGCGTCGATCTCGCGCTTGAGCGCCGCACGTTGCGCAGGCCCGGATTCCTCGATCATGGCCAGCGCCATCTTCAGCCGCGCCAGCGGCGAACGCAGCTCGTGGCTGGCATTGGCGAGCAGGCTCTTGTGCGCGCCCAGCAGCGCCTCCACGCGCGTGGCGGCGCGGTTGAAGCTGGCAGCCACCGCCGCCACTTCGTCGCGCCCTTCCTCGGACACGCGCTGGTGCAGCGCACCGGCGCCGAAGGCCTCGACGCCCTGCTTCAACGCCTCGAGCCGGCGCGTGAGGCGGCGCACCACCGGCCAGGCGCCACCCGCCACGGCCAGGAAGAGCACGGCCAGCAAGGCCGCCAGGCCCAGGCCCTCAGGCATGCCCGGTGCGGGCGGCAGCCCGGGCCAGCGCGCCTCGGCCATGCGGGCGGCGCCCGGCGGCCCGCCAGGGCCGCCAGCCCGATCGGTGCGCCCCAGGGGCCGAGGCACGCGCAACAGGCGGCCATCGTCGAGCCGGATGGTCTGCACGCGTTCGGTGAAGCCGGGCCGGCCGTCGGCCTCACGGCGCGCGAACATCTCGGAGGCACCGATGCGGCGCCCGTCGGCATCGTCCAGCGCCAGCGGCAGGCGCAGGCGCTGCGACCACTCGCGCAGCGCCGCCGCCTGCTCTTCCTGCGGCGCGTCGGCGCTCGGCAACGAGCGCTGCAGCAGGTCGGCCCAGGCCGACATGCGCTCGCGCTGCGCGCTCTCGACGCGCACGCGCTGCTCCTCGAGCGTGCGCTGCACGACCCAGCCCGACACCACGGCGAACAGCGCCAGTGCCGCCACCACGGTGAGGTAGATGCGCAGGTACAGCGAGCGCATCGGAGGCTCGTTCAGTCCTGCTTGCGCGCGAAGACGTAGCCGGCGCCACGCACCGTGAGCACGCGCCGCGGGTTCTTGGGGTCGTCCTCGATGACGGCGCGGATGCGCGAGATGTGCACGTCGATGCTGCGGTCGAAGGCCTCCAGCGGGTGGCCTTTCAGCGAGTCCATGATCTGGTCACGTGACAGCACGCGGCCGGGCGACTGGGCCAGCACCGTGAGCAGCTCGAACTGGTGGCCGGTGAGCTCGCAGACCTTGCCGTCCAGGCGCGCCTGGCGCGCACCGAGGTCGATCTCCAGGCGCCCGAAGGCGAGCACCTCGTCCTCGCCCGCTTCGGGCGCGGCGCGGCGCAGCAGGGCCTTGATGCGCGCCAGCAACTCGCGCGGCTCGAAGGGCTTGCCGAGGTAGTCGTCGGCGCCCAGCTCGAGGCCGACGACGCGGTCGGTGGGCTCGCCACGGGCCGTGAGCATCAGCAGCGGCAGCCGCCGCGTGCGCGGCCCCTGGCGCAGCTCGCGCGTGAAGTCAAGGCCGTCGCCATCGGGCAGCATGAGGTCGAGCACGAGCGCGTCGGGCAGTGCCTCGGCCAGCTGCCGCCGCCCGTCGGCGAGCGAGCCTGCCACCTCCACCACGAAGCCTTGCCGGCGGAGGTAGTCGCCCACCATGTCGGTGAGCCGGGTGTCGTCGTCGATGAGCAGCAGTCTGGGCGTCATTCAGGTCGGCGGATCCTTGGTTCGCGGTGGCCTCAGCGCGGGGCCGACGCCGCACCGGGCTGCAGCGACTGGCGCTCGGCGCGGTGCCTTTGCATCATGCCTCGCCGCTGCTCCGAGCGCTCGGCCATCTGCTTGCGCTGCTCGGGCGCGAGCACGCGGCTCGCGTCGAGCATGGCCTGGGTCATGCGCTTGCTGGCCTGCTCGCGGTTGGCCTGCAGTTGCTGGCGCAGGGCCTCCACGGCGCGGGCGTCGACGGTGGGTTGGGCGAACAGCGCCTGCATCTGGCGGTGCAGGCCCTGCGCGGCCTCGCGCAGCGGCTTCAGCTCGGTGCGCGCGGTGTCCATGATCTGGCGCAGTTGCGTCTTCTGCTCGGCGGTGGCGCCGACGCTGTCGAGCATGCGCTCGCCGTGGCGGCCGCCCATCATGCCGGGGCCGCCGCCCATGCCACCCGCCATGCCGCCATGCATGCCGGCCATGTCACCCATGCCACCCATCTCGCCCATCGGGCCGCCCGCCTTCATGCCCATGGGGCCGTGGGCGAGGGCCGGCTGGGCCAGGCTGGCGGCAATGGCGAGCAGGCCGGTGCCGGCCAGCAACTTCCAGCCGTGGCGGTTCAGGCGGGTGCGGGGTGCTTGATTCATCGGGGTTTGCATCGTTGGGCTCCTTGCGGGATGCGGGTCATCGGATGCAAGGATGCTCGGCCCGTGCCTTGTCGGGGCTGTGCAGCCAGGGTAAAGATCTGTGACCGCCCGGGCCGGGCGTGGTTCAGCGGGGCTCCACCCGCGCCAGTCGGCGCATGACGCGAAACGGCGGCTGTGCGCTGCGCAGGTCCAGGCGCAGCAGCACGCCGCTGGCACGGTCGACGACGAGCACGCCGTCCAGCCGCGTCGAGCCCGCGCCGCCGTCGAGCACATCGCCGAAGAGTTCGAGCACCACGGCGTCGAAGCGCCGCCCGGCCACCATCTGCGGGCCCGTCGCCACCACTTGCGCCCGCACGCGTGCCCGCGCCAGCGGATCGTCGACGACCTGGATCTCGCCGGCCATCACCTGGCCGAGCGCGAGATCGCCACGCAGCAGGTTCGGCCACATGAGCATGCCGGGGCCGGCGGCCACGACGTTGCCAAGGTGGTCGTGGCGCAGGTGGATGGCGCCTTCGACGTCGGCACCCCGCGCGGCGGCCGCGCCAGAGGCAGGCGATGCGCCCGCGCGGCCGGGCAGCAGGGGCGCGTACTCGATCTCCCCGCGGCGCAGGGCGCGCACGCGCCACGGATGCTCGGTCGCCGCGAGGCGCATGTGCAGCCGCTCCTCGTAGACGAGGCGCTCTCCGGCCGCCACCGGCAACGCCGCGGCGCGCGCCTGCGGCAGGTCTGTCGAGCGCGGTGGGCACTTCGCCTGAGTCGACGCCTCGCTCAGCGCCTCGAAGCGACCCTTCAGCTGGGCCAGGTCATCGGCCTCGGGCCCCTGCGGCCGCAACGCGAGCAGGGCCGGCCAGAACACCATGACGCCGACGCCGAGCGCGACGATGTTGTTGCCCGAGCGTTCGTCGACGGACCAGGCCAGCTCGGCGGCGCGCCGCTGCACACGCTCGGCCTCGTCGTCGAGACGTTCGCAACTCCAACCCCGGAACTGCGCCGCGCTCACAGGCAGGGGCGCCACTTCGCCTGAACGGCTGGCGCAGCCGACGACGACCAGCACCGCAGTTAGAACGACACCGAGCACGGCACCGCCGGCCGTCGTGCGCGCGGACGGCGGCTTGCGGCTTGGGCGCAGGCGCGACTTCATCACCGGGGATTGTGCAGCGCCGGGCCTGCGGGGCCGGGCAGGGTTACACGCAGGCCTGCCCAGGTGGCCGCGAGGGCCGCGAGGGCCGACCCTAGAATGGCCACTCATGTCGGGCTCGTTCCCCATCTTCGATGCCGTGTGCGAGCACCTCATCGGCGCCATTGCGCCGAGCCGGGCCCTGGACATCGGTGCCGGCGCCGGCAAGTACGGCCGCCTCCTGGCGACGGCGGCGCCGGCCTGCGGGCGCGTCGCCATCGAGATCGAGGCCGGCCATGTCGAGCGCTTCGGGTTGCGCGAGATCTACCAGCGCGTCGACGTCGCCGATGCGGCGCAATGGTGGCGCGCGAACACCGACGAGGCCTTCGACCTCGTCATCGCCGGCGACTGCCTGCAGCAACTGCCCAAGAGCGAGGGCCTGGACCTGCTCAATGCGCTCGTCTACCGCAGCGCCTGGCTGCTGCTGGTGGCGCCGGAGTTCGTCGTGCAGGGCGCCGTCGAGGGTCTGGCGAGCGCCGTGCACCGCTCGGCCTGGAGCGAGCGCGACCTGCAGTGGCACGACCTCTGGGCCTGGGACAACACGCGCTCGGTGACCTTCGCGCTGCTGCGCGGCTACCGGCCGGCCGCGGTGACGCTCGAGGCGGTCGTGCGCCAGGTCAACGAGGCCCACGTGACGCTGCACGACTACGACGGCACCGGCTTCGTGCGCCCGGCCCGCCTGCGCCTGGTGGACCAGTCGCGCGAGGCGGTGTACCGGCCCCGCTGAGCACGGACCCTGCCTGAACATGGCCGCGGCCTCGCAAGCGCAGACCATCTTCATCAGCATCGCCGCCTATTGCGACCCGATGCTGGCCTTCACCATCGCCAGCGCGCGCGCGCAGGCGAGCGACCCTTCGCGCATCTACATCGGCGTCGTCGAGCAGCAGGTGCCGGGGCAGAACCTGCGCCTGGACGACGAGTGGTCGCGCCAGCACGTGCGCTTCACGCGCATCGACGCGCTCGAGGCGCGCGGCCCGTGCTGGGCGCGGGCCACCGCGATGGGCCTGTACCAGGGCGAGGACTGGTACCTGCAGGTCGACTCGCACATGTGGTTCGAGCCCGGCTGGGACGAGCAGCTCGTGCAGTGGGGCCGCTGGTGCGAAGAGCGCAACAGCCGCAGCCTGATCTCCTGCTATCCGAACCCGTTCGAGATGGCGGCCGGCCACCCGGTGGCCAAGCCGGTGACGAACCGCATCCTCGCCTTCGCCGTGCAGGGCACGAGCGAGTTCGCCGCCGAGCACCCGGTGCTGATGTTCGAGTGCGTCGCCGTCGAGCAGGACGAGCCCGCGCTCGGCATCCATGTCGGCGGCGGCTGCCTGTTCGCGCCCGGCTACATCGTCGAGGACCTGCCCTACGACCCGCGCCTGTACTTCCACGGCGAGGAGCAGGCCTTCGCGCTGCGCGCCTGGACACACGGCTGGGACATCTACCAGATCCCGGGCATGCCGATGTACCACCTGTACACGCAGCCTGGCTCTTCGCCGCGGCCGATGCACTGGACGCCGGAGCAGGACGAGCGGCGCGCCGTGCGCTCGGCGATGCTCGAGAAGGCAGCGCAGATGCGGCTCGCGGCATTGCTGTGGGCCGATGCCGACCTCGGTGCCTACGGCCTCGGGCGCGCGCGCTCGCTGGCCGACTACGCGGCGTTCAGCGGCATCGACTACGCGGCGCGCACGATCGGCGCCAACGCGCGCAAGGCGCGCTGGGGATATTGATTGCGCAAGCCGCGCTGGTGCTATTGATGCGCAGGGCGCGCTGGGGCTGCTGAAGCGCGCAAGGCGCAGGGCGGCTGATAGCGCAAGGCGCGCAAAGGCTACTGAGCCGCGCAGGCGGCCGCCGCGCCCGCCCCGGGCTCGGACAACGCGGCGCGCCGACGGCCGCAGAAGTCCAGCGGCACCTCGGCTGGCGTGGCCACCGGCGCGGGCGCATCGCGCCAGCGGAGGTCCAGCGCATCGGCATCGGCCAACCAGCTCGACAGATCGCCCGTGCGCCGGTTGTCCGCCTCGGCCGTCACCGTCGTGCCGGCGCGCTGGCGCAGCCGGCTGTCCAGCACGTTGTTCAGCACACGCGCGTCCGAAGGCGGGTTGCGCAGCAGGATGCCCTGCGTGTTGACGAGCGTGTTGTGCACTACCAGCGCCGCTCGCCCCTTGGCGATGTCGATGCCGGCATCGTTGCAGTGCGCGACGACGTTGTTGGCCACCAGGGCGCGGTCGTGCTCGAAGTCGCAGCGCTTGTCGCGGCAGTAGGGCGCGCCCGTGCCGCCGTCGCCAATCGAGATGCCCAGCCGCAGGCCGGGCTGGCGCACCACGCTCGGCGTGCAGACGACGACGTTGCGCTCGATGCGCCCGCCCTGGCCGGCGCCTTTCATGAACATGCCGTAGGAGACGCCGTCGCCGCCGTCCTTGACGAAGCCCTCGACGCGGTTGTCGAGCAGCTGCCAGCCGCTGGCACCGACCAGGTCCACCAGCGCCACCGGCAGGTGCCCCTTGCGCGGCCGCGTGTTGGCCAGCGTGCTGTACTGCAGCAGCCCATCGTCCGGGAACTGGCCGGAGTGGCCATTGATCTTCAGGTGCGCGCTGAAGTCGGCGAAGTGGTTGTTGCGCACCACCGTCGCGCGCGCGCCACCGACGACATGGAAGGCATGCTCGCACTCGTCGTCGGCCCGGCACAGGCCTTTCCAGGCGAGGTTCTCGAAGATCCAGTAGGGGTGGCTCACGACCACGCCTTCGACCTGGCGGACCTCGAGCGTCACAGTACCCGCCCGGGCCGCGCGCAGCGTGATCGGCGCGTCGGGCCGGCCGCCAGCGCGCGTTTGCAGCGTGTTGGGCAGGGCATGGCGCCCCGGCGCGATCTCCAGCACATCGCCAGGCTGGGCCGCCGCCACGGCGGCCATAATCTCGGCCGCGTTGGCGAGCAGCTTCGCCAGGGGCGCAGCGCGCTGGCCGGCCACGCCAAGCGCGGCAGCGCCGCCAGGCAGTGCCGGCAACGGCACGCCGCGTTCGTCGTAGCGCTGCGGCGTCAGCCCCTGCGGCCGCACGCCCTTGCCGAGATCGCGCAGCGCGCCTGCGGGCTCGCGAACGAACCGGCCATACAGCCAGATCAGCGGTGGATGCAGCACGCGCTCCAGCCGCGGGTGCCCTTCGAGCCGCCGGAACGCGTGGCCCAGGATCTCGACCGGCCCGCGCTCGTTGAAGGCCTGCAACGCCTGGCTGGGGCTGTAGCGCAGCACGGCCAGCGCCACGGCGGCGGCCGCAGCCGCAGCGAGAACGCCGACCAGGGTGAGCACGGACAGCCAGCGCAAGGCGCGGCCGGCCAAGCCCCGCCGCCGCGGCAGGACGGCAGCGGCGCCGTCGCGGGAACGAGTGGCCCCGTCGCCCGCCCCCGACGATCGCCGCCGGCTCACACTGGCCGCCGCGCCGAGATCACGCGCGTGTTGACGCCCACCCAGTGCAGGCCGCCGAAGAGCCGCGCGTGCTCGATCTTCACGCAGCGGTCCATCACCGAGTCGAGCCCGGCGGCGCGCGCCAGCGCATCGGCCTCGAGGTTCTTCACGCCGATCTGCTGCCAAAGGCACTTCGCGCCGATGGCGATGGCGCTCCTGGCGATCGGCAGCACGTCCTCGGTGCGGCGGAAGACGTCGACGAGGTCGACCGGGAACGGGATGTCCTCGAGCTTCGGATAGCAGCGCTCGCCGAGGATCTTCTCGTAGCGCGGATTCACCGGCACGATGCGGTAACCCTTGGCTTGCATGTAGCTCGCCGCAAAGTAGCTGGGCCGGTGCCATTCGGCCGACAGGCCCACCACGGCGAGCGTGCGGCCCTCTTTCAGGATGCGGCGCAGGGTCGAGATGTCATCGGCCATGCGCCGATGCTAGTGCAGGGGCTGCGGCCGACGGCACCCGACACGGGGGCCGGGCCACCCTCATCGCGGCCCGAACGCCTTGAAGCAGATGCGGTTCTCGTAGGCCCGGTCCTCGAAGACGTAGTCCCAGCGCCCGAGGTCCTGGTAGCCGGCACGCGCGTAGAAGGCGCGCGCCTTCGTGTTCTCGATCCAGGCGGTGAGCCACAGGCCCGGGCACCCGCGGGCGCCGGCCTGCGCCTCGGCCCGCCGCAGCAGCGCGCTGCCGACGCCGCGCCCCTGCGCGCCCGGACCGACATAGAGGCGTGCCAGTTCCAGGCAGCCTGCCACGGCCGGCACCGGCACCTCCGAAGGCCAGGCCGTCTCGGCGAAGCCGAGCAGGTGATCGCCCTCCAGCGCCAGGGTAAAGGCGTGGCCCGAGGCCAGGCGACGCGCGAACTCCGTCACCGAATAGGCCGACAGCGCCTCGCGCGCCTGGTCCGGACGCAGGCCCCCCGGGCAGTAGGTGTGCACGAAGACATGGGTGGCCAGCACGCTCAGCTGCGGCAGGTCGGCGGGGCCGCCTTCGCGCAGGATTAGCGACGGGGTCGAAGGGGTCAAGGAGGTCAATGGGGTCACACCCCGCCGCGGGCTGCGCGACCGCAGGCATCGCGTCGAGCGGCCCTCACGACAGGCGCCCCGCGTGCTGTTCGATCAGCGCCTTGCGCGTCTTCGCGCTCTCGAGCTGGTCGACCCACCACGCCAGCGCCCGCCCGAGGCCGAGCGCGCCGCGTTCGGCGCGCCAGGCGTAGAACAGGCGACCCACGGACGCGGCACGGGCGGTGCGCTTGAGCACGAGGTGCCCGGCTTCGATGTGCGCGCGCGCCATCGTCTCGGGCACGAAACCGCAGCCCAGGCCACGCAGTTGCGCCTCGAGCTTGCCGCGCATGTGCGGCACCGTGAGCACATCCTGCCCTGGCAGCAGGTTCACCGTCAGCGGCGCGAGGCGCTGCGCCGTGTCGGCCACGGCGATGGCCCGGTGGTGCACGAGCACGGCATCGGTCAGCGGCTCGTCGGCCGTGGCCAGCGGGTGATGCGGCGCGACGCAGAACACGAACGAGACGTCGCCCAGCGGCCGCAGTTCGATGCCGCCCGGGTTGGCGTGTTCGCCCGAAACGCCGATCGCCAAGTCCACCTGCCCGGTCACCAGCGCCTCCCAGGTGCCCACGAGCACGTCGGTGCGCAGCCGCAGGCGGGTCGCCGGGCCGCCCTCGGCCCCCGCGTCGGGCGCCAGCTCGCCATCGGCGCCACGCCGCCCCGAGCGCACGGCGCAGAACGACTGCACGAGCTCGAACACGACGGGCATCGAGAGGATGTCCTCGACGCTGATGGCGAGCTCGGCCTCCCAGCCGCTGGCCACGCGCTTGACGCGATTCGCCACCGCGTCCATCTCCTGCAGCAGCCGGCGGCCCTCGTGCAGCAGTTCGGAGCCGGCGGCGGTCAGTTGCGCCTGCCGCGAGCTGCGATCGAAGAGCAGCACGTCGAGCGCCTCCTCGAGCTGGCGCACGCTGTAGGTGAGGGCCGAAGGCACCTTGCCCAGCTCGCGCGCCGCCGCCGCGAAACTGCCCTCGCGCGCGATGGTGTCGATCATCAGCAGCGCATCGGGCGTGAGGGCGTGGCGGGCGTGGGCGGAAGAAGCCATGGCTTTCATCTTATTTGAACGGGTGCTTCAAGGCCGGTCAGCCACGGATAGGCCCTGGCACCCTACAGTCCCGTCTCAACAAGGAGACCTACATGCTCACGCTGCGCAAGTCTGCCGACCGGGGCTATGCCGACCATGGCTGGCTCAAGAGCTTCCACAGCTTCTCGTTCGCCGACTACCACGACCCGCGCCACATGGGCGTGGGCAACCTGCGCGTCATCAACGAGGACCGCATCGCCCCGGGCACCGGCTTCGGCACGCACGGCCACCGCGACATGGAGATCGTCAGCTACGTGCTCGACGGCGCCCTCGCGCACAAGGACAGCATGGGCAACGGCACTGCCGCTGGCGCCCACGCC
>JAEUPE010000283.1 GCA_016790435.1 Rubrivivax sp.
CGCCGAGGCGCTGCTGCAGCGGCAGCGACTGCACCTGCACTACCTGACACGCGGCCGGCGCGAGAGCGGCGAGCGCGATGTCTCGCCGCAGCGCCTGGTGCACTACCGCAGCACCTGGTACCTGGACGCCTGGTGCCACCGTGTCGACGGCCTGCGTCGCTTCGCGCTCGATGCGATCGAGGATGCCAGCGTGCTGGAGCAGAAGGCGCGCGAGTTGCCGCTGAAAGAGGTGGAGCGCGCGATGGATGCGGGCTACGGCATCTATGCCGGCGGGCCTGCCGGCAAGGACCTGCGCTGGGCGACGCTGCGTTTCGATCGCACCGCTTCGCAGTGGGCCGGCCGCGAGCAGTGGCACCCAGAACAGCAGGGGCGCTGGCTGGACGACGGCCGCTACGAGTTGCGCGTGCCGTATGTCGATGAGACGGAGCTGGTGATGGACATCCTGCGGCAGGGTGACCAGGTCGAAGTGGTGGAGCCTGCGGCGCTCAAGCGCACGGTGCGCGCGCGGCTCGAAGCGGCGCTGTCGCTGTACCGGCCGGGCTAGCTAGCGCAGGGTGGCTCGGCGCGCCGAGGCACGCCTCACTTCCGTTCCAGCCGCATGACGTCGTTCTCGCGTCGCCATTGGAAGCGGTCGAGGAAGCTGTTGCCGAGCAGGATGTAGGGCATCTGCGCCTCGGTGACGAGGGCCATCACGTCGTAGATCTCGACCTCGCCGATGCGCACGCGCTGCAGCGGCAGCATCTGCGCTGCGGCCACGCCACCTGCGGTCTGTGTCTGTACCGCGCGCGCGCCACGCAGGTCCAGGCCGATGCGCGTGGCCTCGGCGCGCGACAGCGCCACGAGCGTGGCGCCGGTGTCGACCATGAAACGCACGGAGCGGCCGTTGATGGCGCCCTCGGTCAGGAAGTGGCCGCCCGGCCCGACGGGGATGACGATCTCGCGCCCCGCGCCCGGCGCGGCCGCAGTGCCCAGGCGCGAAGGCGCCGCGCCGACGCGCAGCCGGTGTTGCGCACCACCGTGCTCCACCACCGCAGCGTCCTGCTCCCAACGCAGCAGCCGGGTGCCGCCGCTCGCCTGGCCGACCGCCAGCACGACCGAACGGCCCTGGAACATCAGCAGGGCTTTGTCACCCATGCGGCCGGCGAGCGCGATGTCCTGCGCCGCCGCGGTGCCGAGGCCCAGTGCAAGCAACACCAGAAGCGCCGCAATCCTCATGTCCATCATGCGCGGAAATTGTTGAAGCCGAGCGGCAAGTCGTGCAACTCACGCTTGATCAGGGCAATGGCGGCCTGAAGGTCGTCGCGCTTGGCACCGTTCACGCGCACGCTGTCGCCCTGCACGGCCGCCTGCACCTTGAGCTTGCTCGCCTTGAGCGCCTGCTGCACGCGGCGACCGGTCTCGGCATCGACGCCGTTCTTCACCGGCACGGGCAGACGCAGGCGGTCGCCGCCGAGCTTCTGCGGCGTGCCCGAGAGATCGAGGTAGCGCACGTCGACGCCGCGCTTGGCCAGCCGCGTGAGCATCACCTCGCGCACCTGATCGAGCTGGAAGTCGCTGTCGGCCAGCAGGGTAAGCTCGCGCTGCTTCGCGCCCTGTTGCGTGAGTTCGACCTCCGCGCTCGAGCCCTTGAAGTCGAACCGTGTGCCGATCTCCTTGTTGGCCTGCTCCACGGCGTTGCGCAACTCGACGAGATCGGGTTCGAGAATCACATCGAAACTGGGCATGGCGTGAGGGAGATCGACCCTAAAATTCTCTCATGCGCCCCGACCCGCCACAGCGTGTTTTGCCGCCCCTCTCTCAAGCGGGCGGCGCTGGGGCGTCGCTGGATGTCGAGAGTCGTGCGAGCTTGCGCAGCTTCAACACCTTCGGGCTGCCCGCGTTTGCGCAGACGCTGGTGCACATTCGCAGCGCCGCCGACGTCAAGCGTGTCGTCGACCACCCGAGCTACGGTCGCGCCGGCAAGTTCATCCTCGGCGGTGGCAGCAACGTCGTGCTGACGCGCGACGTCAACGCCATCGTGCTGAAGATCGAGATCATGGGCCGCCGCGTCGTCGAGGAGCGGCCCGAAGCCTGGATCGTGGAGGCCGGCGCGGGCGAGAACTGGCAGGACTTCGTTGCCTGGACGCTCGAGCAAGGTTGCCCGGGGCTCGAGAACCTGGCGCTGATCCCAGGCACCGTGGGAGCGGCGCCGGTGCAGAACATCGGTGCCTATGGCGTGGAGCTGCAGGACCGCTTCGAGGCGCTCGACTCGATCGACCTGGTCACCGGTCGGCAGGTGACGCTCGATGCGCCGTCGTGCCACTTCGGTTACCGCGACAGCGTGTTCAAGCGGCATCTTGCCGGCAAGTCCGTCATCACGCACGTGCGCTTCCGGCTGCCGCGGCCCTGGGCGCCGGTGCTGGGCTACCTGGAGCTCGAGCGCAAGGTGGCGGAATCCGGCATCACGCGGCCCGACGCGCGCACGATCTTCGATTGGGTGTGCACGATCCGCCGTGCCAAGCTGCCCGACCCGCAGGCCATCGGCAATGCGGGCAGCTTCTTCAAGAACCCGGTGGTCAGCGCCGAGCAGTGCCGCGACATCATCGGCCGCGACCCGGAGATCGTGCACTACCCGCTGCCCGACGGCAGCGTGAAGCTCGCCGCCGGTTGGCTCATCGACGCCTGCGGCTGGAAGGGCAAGACGGTGGGCCGCGCCGGCGTGTACGAGAAGCAGGCGCTGGTGCTCGTCAACCGCGGCGGCGCGCACGGCTCGGAGGTCGTCACGCTCGCGCGGGCGATCCAGGAGAGCGTGTATGGCCGCTTTGGCATCCGCCTGGAACCGGAGCCGGTGATCGTGTGAGGTGCCTGCCGCGCCAGCGCGCGCAGGCTTGCCTCAGTGGATCAGCATCATCTGCTCGAGCTCGAGCCCGGTGAGGCGCCGCGCACCGCGCGCCAGCCAGAAGATGATCACCATCATCATCACCATCGAGGGCAGGGCGATGATGGGGTAGCTCAGCAGCGTGAGGCGTCCGAGTTCCTGGTTGAACGCTTCGCTGCCGGCGGGGCTGGTGACGATCCAGCGCGCGAGCACGTAGTTGGCTGCCGCCGAGAAGAAGAACGTGCCGGCCAGCAGCAGCGTGCCCTGGCGCAACTGCGCCTCGAACGCGGCCTCCGTCCCGCGCTCGGCGAGCGCCTTGTGCACACGCTCGACGTCGAAGATGTCGGCGTTGAACACGAGGATGCGGATGAGCGGCTGCCGCGTCCAGGCCGAGCCGAGCACCGCCAGGCCGATCGCCAGCGGCACGGCCGCCTCCTTGACGGCCAGCCACCGCGCGTCAAGCTGAAGCAGACCGATGCCGCCCGTGAGCAGGGTGCTGATCACACCGAGCACCGAGAGCCAGTTCAAGCGCCTGCGTCGCCAGCCGTCCCACAGGCCCCAGCAGAGCGGGAAGGCCAGCGCCAGGAGCAGCGCCCGCAGCGGGCCGAGATTCTCGGCGCTGCTGAGTTTCATCAGGATCACCGCCGGGACGACGATGGTGATGCCGATCTCCAGGAGTGCGTTCGGTTTCTTCGCCTTCGACATGGGCGTAGCCTAACCGCAGACGCGGCCATGCCTGCCGTGACGGCCCGCGGCCCGGGACGAGCGATCGCCCTGGATCCGGGGGCGGGTGTCGGCGCTTCTACTGCTGCATCACCGAGCGCAGACGCTCCAGCTTGCCGGCATAGATGGCGCGTGACTGCCGCGTGGGGCTGTTTTCCGCCGCGAAGCCGAGGTGGCGCGAGGCCGCCGGCACGTCACCCAGCGCCGCGTAGGCCTGTGCCAGCCAGAAATGCACTTCATGCTGCTGCGGTTGCAAGCGCAGCTCACGCTGGAGGAGATCGCGCGCCCGTGCCGGATCGCCCTCTCGCAGCGCTGCTCGCCCGAGCTCGAAGAAGTGGAAGGGTGGATGCGGCTCGAGCGCGGCCAGCCGCGCGGCGGCGGCATCGGCCTCCTCGGGGCGGCCGCGCGCGCGCAGCAGGCGGGCGAGGTTCGCCCAGGCGCTGGCGCTCTTCGGTTCGCGTTCGATGACGAAGCGCAAGGCACGCTCGGCCGCTTCAAGGTGACCGGCGCGCTGGTAGATCACGCCCAGCGTATTGGCCGCCGCCGCGAAGTGGGGGTCGCGTTGCAGCGCCGTGCGCGCGTACCAGTAGGCGATGGTGAGCTGGCCGCGGGACAGCGCCTCCGCCGAACGGTTGTTGAGAAACATGGCCACCAGCGTCCGGTCGTCCAGCGCCACGGTGCGCTGGCCGCGCAACTCGGATTGCGGCAGGAAGTCGATCGTCAGCCACTGCGCGTCGTCACCCTTGGGCGGCGCGCCGTGGCGCCCGAGCATCACATTGACATGTCCGGTGACGAAGAACAGGTCGCCGGCGCGGCTGAACTCGTCGTCGATGAGCACCTGCTGGTAGGCCACTGGCAACTGCAGGTGCTTGGCAAAAGCCGCTGTCATCAGCACGAGCGAGAGGCAGTTGCCGGCGCGCGCCTCGAAGGCCTCGGCCGCCGTGCGCGTGGCCTCGGCGTCGTAGGCGAGCTGCAGGCCGTGCTTGAAATACAACGCGTCGATCAGCGCTTGCCGTCGGTCGCGCCAGACGCCGGGGTCGCGCAGCACGCGCTCGGCGTACAGCCGCATGGGCTCGGACATCTCCAGCAGGCGGTCGGCTTCGGTCGCCGCGGTCGCGGCTTCGCGCGTGGCCAGGAAGAGGTGGTCCTGCGGGAGTTGCTCGACGGCCACGGTGCGGGCTGGCTGCGCACAGCCCCCGAGCCAGGGCAGCCAGGTGGCGGCAAGGAGCGCGACGAACGGCGCGACCAGCGCTCGGCCGAGAGGGGTTGACCGGTTGGGCTTCATGGCGGCGCTCCAAGCGACGATCGGTGACTGCGGGTGCGTGCCCACAGGCCCGAAATGATCCTACGCCGAAGCGGTCGACAGCGACCGCGATTCCCCGGGGGCCATTGCGTCCGCCTGAAGCGAGCCAAATCTCTGGGCGTTCGCAAGCTCTCAGGGAGCTGGTCGCGACGAGGTGCCCCGAAGCCCGCCGGCGGCCGGCCGCCTTCAGGCCTCGTCGAGGTGCAGGAGCTTGCGAACCCGACCCGCCACGGCGCGCAACGCTTGGTTCGGCGATTCGGCGGCGGCGCCGAGGATGCCACGGGCGTAGACCGGGTCCTTCTGCAATCGCTCGACGTGCAGATGCAGGCCTTCGCCGGCCAACAGCCATTTCAGGTCGATGATCTCGACCAGGGACAGGGCTTCGGTTTCGCGATGCGAGAGGGCGTTCATGCGAGGATTGGGACTGCGCACACTAACGTTAACGGCCATTTCTCGCCTCAAGCTGACACCTGCTTAGGGTGCATTCCCCAATAGCGCCCCGTCGCCGGGTGCGTCCAAGCAGGTTGCGCGCTGCTTGTCACGGTTCAAGCGACCCCTCGAATCGATGTCCCCGCCTCCCCCGATCACTCCCTCGGCCGAGCTATCGCCGCAACTGGCCACGGTGGGCTGGGCCGTGCTCGATGCCGCAGGCCTAAGGGAGGTCGCGGGCGGGCTCGGCCCCCGATCGACAGCGACGGCCGGCGGCCCCTGGGCAGCCTGGTCGAGGCTGTGGGACGACCTGCCGCCTGACCGCTACCTGCGTGATGGGGGCCGCTACCGCCGGCGCCGGCACGGGAGTTTCGTCGTCGATGGCGGTGAATGCTCGTCGGTGCCGCACCGTGCACATTGGCAACCCGTCGAATACAACGCCTTGCACGGCGGCATCGAGCGCTGGTTCGAGCCGTTGCCCGCGGACCTGCTGACCGATCCGGCCTGGGCGCGGTTGCTCTGCGCGGGCGCCGGCATCGCCGCCATGCTGCGTGGTCCGGCCCGCTGGTTCGTCGAGGCCCACATGTTCCGCATCGACACCGCCGACGGCATCGGACGCCCCACGCCCGAGGGGGCACACCGGGACGGCGTCGATCTGGTGGCGGTCATCCTCGTCGGCCGCCGCAGCGTGAAAGGCGGCGAAACGCGCGTCTTCGACGCCCGCGGACCACAGGGCGTGCGTTTCACCCTCGAGCAGCCCTGGAGCGCGCTGCTGCTCGACGATGAGCGCGTGATCCACGAGACGACGCCGATCCAGCCCGCCGACGCGTCGGCAGCCGGTGCGGGCTGCCGCGACACGCTCGTGCTGACCTACCGGCGCGGCGCCTTCCAGGGCCCGCAGTTGGTGCCGCAAGCCGCGCCCCAGGAGTCTTCGACATGAATGCCCCCGAACTGACCGCCTTCGCCGGCCTCGCCATCCAGCCCGCCGACATCGACGGTGCGGCGGCGCGGCTGGCCGGCGTGGCGCACCGCACCCCGGTGCACACCTCGCGCCAGGCGGATGAGCGCACGGGTGGAAAACTGTTCTTCAAGTGCGAGAACTTCCAGCGCATGGGTGCGTTCAAGTTCCGCGGCGCCTACAACGCGCTGGCGCAGTTCGATGCCCGGCAGCGCGAGCACGGTGTCATCGCCTTCTCGTCGGGCAACCACGCGCAGGCCACGGCGCTGGCGGCGCGCCTGCTGGGCATGCCGAGCGTCATCGTCATGCCCACCGATTCGCCGGCCGCCAAGCTGGCGGCCACGCGCGAGTACCAACGCGGCCAACGTGGCAGCGAGGTCGTGCTCTACGACCGCTACAAGGAAGACCGGGAGGCCATCGGCCGCCGTCTCGCCGAGGAGCGCGGCATGACCCTCATCCCGCCCTACGACCACCCGCACGTGATGGCCGGGCAGGGCACCGCGGCAGCCGAGCTGATCGACGAGGTGGGGCCGTTGGACATGCTGCTGGTGTGCCTTGGCGGCGGCGGCCTGCTTTCCGGCTGCGCCGTGGCGGCGCAGGCTCGCGTGCCCGGCATCGAGGTCATCGGCGTCGAGCCGGAGGCGGGCAACGACATCCAGCAGAGTCTGGCGGCGGGGCGCATCGTCAAGATCGACACGCCGCGCACGATCGCCGACGGCGCGCAGACACAGGCTGCCGGCCTGCTCACCTTCCCGGTCATGCAGCGCCTCGTTCGCCGCGTCGTGACCGTGTCCGATGCCCAGCTCGTCAGCACGATGCGGTTCTTTGCCGAGCGCATGAAGATGGTCGTCGAGCCAACCGGGGCGCTCGCCGCGGCGGCAGTGCTCGAGGGGGTGGTGCAGCCGCGCGGGCAGCGCGTGGGCATCATCGTCAGTGGAGGCAACGTGGCACTGCCGCGTTATGCGTCGCTGATCGGTGGTGGTGCTGGCGACGCCACGGCCACCTGAAGCTCGGTTAACGTTCGCCGGCCGCTGCAGGCGCGTCCCGCTGCGGCCGGTCACCGGCCGACGACATCCCGCGGCAACCGCAAGGACAACGACGAAGGAGACTCCGTGAGCGATGCACCCGCGGCTGCGCCCGCCGCCCCCGATGCCGAGGCTGCCAAGCGGCTGAAAGAGCATGTCGAGAAGCTGCTGGCACGACCCACGGCCGAGAGCAGCGGCGACGTGCAGGTCGGCGCGCACCGCCTGGACTACACAGTCTCGGCCGCCTTCCTTCCGGTGGCGGCCGAGGGCATGGCCGGCGCCAGCGGCGAACCTCAGGCTGCCGTGCTGACCACCGCCTACCTTCTGAAGGGTGCGCCCGCCGCCGAGCGCCCAGTGTGCTTTGCCTTCAACGGCGGGCCGGGCTCGGCGTCGATCTGGCTGCACCTGGGGGCGCTGGGGCCGAAGCGCGTCGTCGTGCCCGACGACGGATCCATGCCGCTGCCGCCCTATGGCGTCGAGGACAATCCGCTCAGCTGGTTCGAGCACTTCGACCTCGTGTTCGTCGACCCGCCGCACACCGGCTGGTCGTGCACCTCCAGCGAGGCGGCGCGCAAGAAGATGCTGTCGGTGGATGGCGACGTGGAGGCGCTGTCCGAGGTCATTCGCGTCTGGCTCACCCGGCACAAACGTTGGGGCTCCGCGGTCTATCTGGCCGGCGAAAGCTACGGCACCACGCGCGGCGCGGCCATTGCCGACAAGCTGCAGTCGCTCGGCGTGGCGCTGTCGGGCGTGATCCTGGTTTCCTGCGCGATGGACCTGCAGAGCATCGTCTTCGCGCCGGCCAACGACCTGCCCTATTCACTCTTCGTGCCCGGCCTGGCCAATGCGGCGCAGTACCACGGGCTGCTGCGCGGCAGCCTCGGTGCCTCGCCAGCGGCGGCGCGGGCCGCCGCCGAGGCCTTCGTGCAGGAAGACTACGCGGCGGCCCTGCATGCCGGCTCGCGGCTCAGCGAGAAGGAGCGCAGCCGCATTGCCAAGCGCCTGTCGGAGGTGACGGGGCTGTCGCGCGCGCTGGTCGAGGAGAAGAACCTGCGCATCAGCGACCAGACCTTCTTCTTCGAGGCGCTGCGCGACCGCGGTCTCGTCGTCGGCCGGCTCGAGGCGCGCGCCACCGGCCCCATGGCCGCCAGCCGCACGCGCGAGTGGGAGTTCGACCCGGGCATGGAAGCCATCGGCCCGCCCTACACGATGGCGGCGATGGCCTACTTCCGCGAGCTCGGCCTCGATTTCGAAGCGCGCTACCAGGTGCTGAACTACGAGGTCAACCGCGGCTGGAACTGGAGCCGCGGCGGCGAGGGCAGCCGCATGGGCTTCGCCTCCACCAGCCCCGACCTGGCGCGGGCGATGCGCCGAAATCCGCATTTGAAGGTGCTGGTCGCCAGCGGGCGCTACGACCTCGGCACGCCGTACAGCGCCAGCGACTGGTCGCTGGCGCAGCTGGACATCCCCGCCGACGTGCGCCAGCGCGTGACGCACCGCTACTACGACGCCGGCCACATGATGTACACGCGTCAGGCCGATCTGACGCAGCTCAAGGCCGACCTGGCCGCCTGGCTGCGAACATCGCGCCATGCAAGACGCACCTCACGTAGCGATCCTCACCGGCGGGGGTGACTGCCCTGGCCTGAATGCCGTCATCCGCGCGGTCACGCTGGCGCTCGTGGGCGGGTGCGGCGCGCGCATCACTGGCATCGAGCGCGGCTTCCACGGCCTCGTCACGCGGCGCGTGCGGCCGCTGGCCGCAGCCGACGTGGCCGGCATCCTGGCCGAGGGCGGCACGATCCTCGGCACGCACAACCGCTGCGACCCCTTCCGCTGGGAAGGCGCCGACCACTCCGCCGCGGCGTTGGCCTATGTGCGCGAGCTCGGCATCGACGCGCTGGTGGCCATCGGCGGCGATGGCACGATGCAGATCGCCGAGCGCTTCCAGCAACTCGGCCTGCCGGTGGTGGGGGTGCCCAAGACCATCGATAACGACCTGCCGTCCACCGACCGCTGCTTCGGATTCGACAGCGCGGTGGCCGTAGTGGCCGAGGCGTTGGACCGGCTGGCGACGACGGCACGCAGCCACGGCCGCGTGATGATCCTCGAAACCATGGGCCGGCATGCCGGATGGATCGCGCTGGAGGGCGGGCTGGCGGGTGGGGCGGACGCCATCCTCATCCCCGAATTGCCGTTCTCGCTCGACGCGCTGGCCGAACGGGCGCGGGAGCGGGAGCGCGCAGGATCGAGCCTGCTCGTCTGCATCGCCGAAGGCGTTCGCATCGAGGGCGAAGTCGTGGTGCGCGAGATCGTGGCCGATCCGGCCTCGCCCGTGCGCCTGGGTGGCGTGGGGCAGGTGCTGCAACTGCGGCTGCAGCCGCTCGTCGGCTGCGAGGTGCGCAGCACGCTGCTCGGTCACGTGCAGCGCGGCGGCACGCCGACGGCCTTCGACCGCGTGCTGGCCACGCGCTACGGCGTGCACGCCGCCGAGCTGGTGGCAGCGAAGCGGTTCGGCCGCATGGTGGCGCTGCAGGGCGAGCGGGTCACGAGCGTGCCGCTGGCCGACGTGGCGGGCCGCTCGCGCCCGGTGCCCGCCGAGCACGAGTTGCTGCGCGCGGCACGTGGCACGGGTGTGTTGCTCGGCTGACCCGGACTGGCCGGCAGCTTCATTGTGTGCCGTGGGTGTGCGCGGCCAAGAGGTTGGGGCCCGGCCCTCACGCGGAATCGCGAACATCGGCGACCGGCGAAGCGCCGTAGCTCTCGCGCCCAAGGTACGCGACGATCTTCGCCGCAACGGCGGCGGGGCTGAGCAGTTGCCCACCCTGGTGCAGGTCGACGAAGCGCGAGCGTGCCGCAAACGCCGCCGGGTCTGCGCCACGCAGTTGCACCTGCATGTCGGTGTCGATCACGCCGGGTGCGAGCGAGACCACGCGGGCACCGTTCGGCCGCGCCGCCTCCTCGAGCGCGAGCGCGCGCGCCAGGTGGTCGATGCCGGCCTTGGTGGCGCAGTACGACGCAGCGCCAGCCATCGCGGTTCGGCCGAGGCCGGAGGAGATGAAGAGCAGTTGCTTGCGCCCGCTCCAGCCGGCGGTGGCACGCAGGAACGCGGCGCTGAGCAGCAGCGGCGCCTCCAGGTTGACACGCGCTGCGCGGGCGAGTTCGAGCAACGGCACCTCGGCCAGGGCGGCCGGCGTGCTGAGCGCGGCCGCGTTGTGCACGAACCAGACGCTCCGAAAGCGGGCGCCAGGCAGGCCATGCAGCCACGCAGCCAGTCGCTCGCTCAGAGGCAGCGGCTCGGCGAGGTCGACCTGCCAGTCCTCGTGCGCAGCGCCGGCCACGGGCGGCAACTCGCAGGGGCCTCGAGACATCGTGAGCAGGCGCGTGCCCGGGAGGAGCAGCGCCTGCGCCAGGGCGTGGCCGAGGCCGCGCGAGGCGCCGGTGACGATGACGAGGCGGTCTGCCGCGGCGGTTGGGCTCATGGTGCTCCTTGATCGAGGTGTCGTGCGCGGGTGTCAGAAGGGCGGCGGGCTGGCAAAAGCGCAGCGCCGGAGGTCTCGCGGGTGGGCGAAGACCAGGCCGGTGGCGTGCAGCAACAGGCGTGGCTCGGTGTGGCCCGGGACCACGGGCGAGGCATCACCGGCGCCACCGTAAAGCGTGTCGCCAACGATCGCATGGCCGACGCTGCACAGGTGCACGCGCAGTTGGTGCGCCCGGCCGCTGACCGGTTGCAGTTCCAGGCGCGTGCGCTGGGCGGTCAGGTCGCGCTCGAGCACGCGCCAGCGCGTGAGGGCAGGGCGCCCGTGCCGGAGGTCGATGCGCTGGCGTGGCCGGTTGGGCCAATCGGAGCCGAGCGGTAGATCGATCTCGCCGGCCTCTCGCGCCACGAGACCCTGCACGACGGCGACGTAGCGCTTGTCGACACGGCGCTCGGCGAAGGCGGCGTTCAACCGCTGCTGCGCCTGCAAACCGCGGGCGAAGAGCATCAGGCCAGAGGTCGCCATGTCGAGCCGATGCACGACCAGCGCATCGGGCCAGCGCGATGCGACGCGTGCGCTGAGGCAGTCCTGCTTGTCTTCGCCGCGGCCTGGCACCGAGAGCAGGCCGGCCGGCTTGTCGACGACGAGCAATTCCTCGTCTTCGTGCCATACCTGCCATCGCTGCATGGGACGAGCATAACGAGCGCGCCGCGGTCTTCCGTCACGGGGTGGATGCGGCAGGGCCGAAGTCGAGGTGGCGGGCCGCGCCCGGGCTGCTCCACTGGCGCGTGGGTCTTGACGCCGACCGTGCATGCGGGCACAGTCCGCGCCGCTGCGATTCACACGCGGCGATCCGATCCGGCGCCCTGCCGGTTCCACCCACCACCGCCTCAGGAGGATGCCATGCGAACGATTGACATTGCCCCCCTGTCGGCCCGTGGCGCCCGCGTCTCGCGAGGCACTGCCGAGCGCTGAAACTTCGCGCGAGTCGCCGCTGACATCCAGCGACGACACCCCAGCGGTTCGGTGCCGACGTGACTTGAGGGTCACGGTCCGACAAGCCATTTCTCCCTGAGCGCCGATGGGCGCGGCCCCGTGCCGCGCCACGGCTTCGGGGCGACGTGCCCAGCCACGTCGCCCGGCTTGATCGAAGACGGACACCACCAATGTGGACTGAAGAATCAATGGCGCGTTGGCGCGCCATCGGGCTCGCGCCGGCCATGGCGCAGCGGGCGCTGCAACGCCTGCAAGCCAACGACGCGGCCCTGCCCGCAGGAACCCTCGACGCCCCCGGCGCGCCGGCCCTGATGCGTGTGGCCGAGGTCCAGCGCGAAGGCGTGGGCCTGCACGACGGCCAGCGCGAGCAGCCCGGCCGGCTGCTACCGGCCCTGCGCACCGAATTGGCCGCGAGCAGCGACGCCGTCGCCGTGGGCGACTGGGTGCTCGCGACGCGCAATGCGTTTGGTGAGTGGTGGGTGTGCGAGCGGTTGCCGCCGCTCAACCAGCTCGCCCGCCGCCTGCACGACGGCCGCGACAAGGTCGAACGCGTGGTCATCGTGAGCAACGTCGACACGGCGATGCTCGTCATGGGCCTGGACCACGACTTCAACCTGCGCCGCCTCGAGCGCTATGTGGCCCTCGTGCGCATGGCGGGTGTCGCCCCGCTGGTCGTGCTGACCAAGGCGGACCTCTGCGAGGATGCCGAAGCACGCCTCACGGCGGCGCAGGCCCTGTTGCCGGTGGGTGCCGTGGCGATGGCGCTCAACGCGCTCGGGGACGCGCCAGCGGTCCTGCTCGAACCTTGGCTCGGCGCCGGCCAGACGGCGGTGATGCTCGGCTCCAGCGGCGCCGGAAAGAGCACGCTGACGAACGCGCTCGTCGGCCACGAGGCGCAACGGACGCAGGCCAACCGCGCCGGCGACAACCGCGGCCGCCACACGACGACGGCGCGCGTGCTGCATCGCGCCGCGGCGGGCGGCTGCATCATCGACACGCCCGGCCTGCGCACTCTGCGCCTGGACGGCGATGCCAGTGCGCTCGACCAGGTGTTCGACGACATCGCCGAGCGCGCCGCCGCCTGCCGCTTCCGCGATTGCCGGCACGAAGGCGAGCCCGGCTGCGCGGTGCGTGGCGTGGTGCCCGAGGAGCGGCTGCGCAACTGGGCCAAGCTGCAGCGCGAGGCGCGCCGCGACACGCTGACGGCGCTCGAACGCAAGGCGCAGGTCTCGGTGTGGAAGGCGCGCAGCCGCGGCGCACGCATCCGCATGCAGGCCAAGCGCGGCTGAACGGGAGCGAGCACAACGTGCACCAGTCGCGGACGAGCGCGGTGCCCCGATGGCCCCTCGTGCCACGCCACCCGGTTACCGGCCCCGTGCCGCTGCGCCCGCGCGTTCTTCTGCCTTGTCGCCCCGGCCGACATTGGCAGCCGGGCTCGCCAGCGCGGCCGTGCCGGGCTGGATCAGGGCGTCGCGCCGGGCCAGTGCGGGGAAGAGGCGCAGCCACAGCGCCGCCACCACGATCGTGCCGAGACCCCCCAGCACCACTGAGCCCACGGGTCCGAGCCAGGCCGCGGTGGCGCCGGACTCGAACTCGCCAAGCTGGTTGCTGGCACCGATGAACACCGAGTTGACGGCGCTGACGCGCCCACGCATCGCGTCGGGCGTCTCCAGTTGCACGAGCGATTGCCGGATGACGACGCTGATCATGTCGGCCGCGCCCGTGACGGCGAGCGCTGCCATCGAGAGCCAAAAGTCGGTGGAGAGGCCGAAGGCGAGCGTGGCCAGGCCGTACACCGCCACCGCCGCGAGCAGCGTGCGCCCGGCATGCCGGCGCACCGGCCAGCGCGTGAGCGTGAGCGACATGAAGAGCGCCCCGAGCGCCGGCGCGCCGCGCAGCACGCCAAGTCCGAACGCGTCCGTGTGCAGGATGTCCTTGGCGAACATCGGCAGCAGCGCCGTCGCGCCGCCGAGCAGCACCGCGAAGAGGTCGAGCGAGATCGCGCCCAGCACCACCTTGTTTCCGGCCACGTAGTGCACGCCGGCCAGCAGCCGCGGCCAGCTCACGGGCTCGAGGTGCGGCGCTTGGGCGTAGCGAATCGTCAGGCACAGGCCTGCGGCAAAGGCGAAGAAGGCGCCGCCGACCGCATAGGTGGTCGCGGGCCCCGCCAGGTAGACGAGTCCGCCCAGGGCCGGTCCGGCGACGATGGCCGCCTGCAGGCCGGCCGAGCTGAACGCGAGTGCACGGGCGAGCAGGGCGGGTGGCACGAGCAGCGGCGTCAAGGCCTGTTGCGCGGGCATCTGGAAGGCGCGCACGGTGCCCAAGGCCACGGCAGCGGCGAAGAGCACCTCGCGCGTGATGGCGCCTCGCGCCGTGGCCGCAGCCAGCGCGAGCGCCACGACCACTTGCGCCGCCAGGCACAGCGCAAGGATGCGTGAGCGCCGGTGCCGGTCGACCACGTGGCCGGCGACGAGCACGAGGGCCAGCGCCGGTGCGAACTGCAGCAGCCCGACGAGCCCGAGGTCCCAGGCCGACCCCGTGAGGTCGTACATCTGCCAACCCACGGCCACCATCAGCATCTGGGCGGCGGCGGTGCCGGCCAGGCGCGCCACCCACAGGCGCAGGAAGGCGCGGCACTCGCGCAGCGAGGTGGCCACCGCGACTGGCGATGCCCGCGGTGCCGCCACGTTCAACGGAAGGCGGGCGGCAGGGGCATTCCCCGCTTCGCCAGGGCCGCGCGCACGTGGTCGGGGTAGTCGGTGATGAGGCCGTCGACGCGCCAGTCGATCAGCCGGTCGATGATGGCGGCGTCGTTCACCGTCCATGGCACGACCTTGAGCCCGAGCGCGCGTGCTTCACCCAGCAATGCTTCGGTGAGGTCGCCGTGGAAAGGTGACCAGATCGAGGCACCGACGGCCTTCACCATGCGCGGCACCGAGCCGCCGTTGGCGGCCAGCGTGTGCCCTGCGGTCCAGCGGCCATCGGCGATGTTGTCGAGGAACTTCTGCTGTGCGCTCAACGCCACCGTGCGGATCTCGGGCGCCAGGCGCTGCACGGCGGCGAGCGTGCGCCAATCGAAGCTCTGGATCGTCACGCGCGGGGCCATGCCGTGCCTGCGCACGACTTCGAGCAGGGCCTTGGCGAAGGGCTCCGCCTCGGGGGTCAGATCTGGTGTGTTGGGATTGAGCTTGGTTTCGATGTTGAAGCGCACGGTCGTGGCGCCGCGACGGGCCACTTCGTCGAACAGGGCCGACAGCGTGGCAAGGCGCTCGCCGTCGCTGCTGCGCTGCTCGGGCCACTGCTGCGCGTAGCGCGAGCCGGGCTTCGGCCGGCCGACGTCATGCCGCTGCAACTCGGCCAGTGTCGACTGGATCACCGCCGGACCCGGCTCGTCGATCCAGCGGCCTTGCGCATCGCGCGTGAAGGCCGGGTTCAGGCGCGGGTCATGCGTGATCAACACCTCGCCGTCGCGCGTGACGTGCACGTCGAGCTCGAGCGTGTGCACGCCCAGTGCGAGCGCGGCGCGAAAGGCCGCCAGCGTGTTTTCGGGCGCGTGCCCGCGCGCGCCGCGGTGGCCCTGCAGGTCGAAGGCGGCAGCGGCGTTCGAGGCGAACTGCGCCAGCAGCACCAGGCAGGCGGTGCCGAGAAGTCGTCTCAGATGCATCGAAACCCGAGCACAGGTGAACGTCGTCGGCACCCCTCGGCCACGCGTCACCTGTCTCGGGGATTCCGGCCGTGTCCCCATGGAACCCCCCTGGTAAGCTCTTTCGTCACGTCCCCGATGGCCATGTCCGAAGCCGCACGCGCTCTCCCCGCACACGTCAGCGCCTTGCCGCCGGGCACGAGATTGGCGGAGTTCGAGATCAAGGGCCTGCTCGGGGTCGGCGGCTTCGGCATTGTGTACCTCGCCTTCGACCATGCACTCGAACGCGAGGTGGCGATCAAGGAGTACATGCCGGCCACCATGGCCGGCCGCACCGAGACGCTGCATGTCTCGCTGCGCTCGCAGGGCGACGCCGAGATCTTTGCGCTGGGGCTGAAGTCCTTCGTCAACGAGGCCAAGCTGCTGGCGCGGTTCGATCACCCATCGCTCATCAAGGTGCACCGCTTCTGGGAAGCCAACGGCACCGCCTACATGGCGATGCCCGTGCTGCACGGCAGGTCGCTGAAGCAGATCCGACAGGACACCGGGCGCAGCCTGGGCGAAGCCTGGGTTCGCGAAACGCTGGCGGCTCTGCTCGGCGCGCTGGAGCAGTTGCACCGCGTCGAGGTGTTCCATCGCGACATCTCCCCGGACAACATCCACCTCGACGGCGAAGGGCGGCCCGTGCTGCTCGACTTCGGCGCGGCCCGCCGAGTGATTCGCGGCAAGACGCACGCCCTCACGACCATCCTGAAGCCGGCCTATGCGCCGGTGGAGCAGTACGGCGAGACGGCGACGGTGAAGCAAGGCCCGTGGACCGACTTCTACGCCCTCGGCGCGACGCTGCACTACATGCTGCTCGGGTATCCGCCGGCGCCGGCGACGGCCCGCATGGTGTCCAACGAAGGCAGCGGCCTGTCATTGCAGGCCGTACCGGGCCATTCGCCCGAACTGCTCGGCATCGTCGAGTGGATGCTCGCGCCCCGCCCCGGAGACCGGCCGCGAGACGTCGCCGCATTGCGCGCCGTTCTCCAGGGGCGCAAGCCGCTGCGGCCGCAGGCGCTGCGCGCGCCGCCCTCGGACCCGGAGGCGGGGCTGCGCGCGGCGCGCTCGGCGCCCGAGGTGGTGAC
>JAEUPE010000040.1 GCA_016790435.1 Rubrivivax sp.
CTCGCCGGCCGCGCCGATGCGGGCCAGGCTGAACGCGGGCTCGTGCCGGCTCGCGAGCACCAGCGTCCAGCGGCGGCCCAGCCGCTCGAGCAGGCGCTGCAGGAAGTGCGCGCTCGCCTCGTCCTCGAGATGGTGCAGGTCGTCGAGCACGATCACGCCGTGCGCCAGGTCGCAGGCATCGAGCGCGTTGACGAGCTCGTCCACGGCCTGCTGGCGGGCGCGAACGTCGCCCTGCAATGCCGTGGCGACGATCGCCTCGGGGGCCACGCGCCATGGCGGGTCGAAGGCCTCGAGCGCGGCGAGCAGGCAGTCGAGCAGGCGGCGCAGGTCGTCGCCCGGGTCGAGGGAGATCCATGCCGCTTCGTGCCGCGGCGGCAGCTGCGCGAGCGCACGCACGAGCAGCGCCGTCTTGCCGTAGCCTGCCGGCGCGCAGACGAGCACGACACGGTGACCCTGCAGCGCGTCGAGCACGCGCCGCTCGAGGGCCGGGCGTGCCAGCAGCAACCCCTGCCGGGGTTGAGGCGGCTGGATCTTGCTGCGTGCGAAGGTCACGCCGGCATCATAGGCAGCAGCGGCGTGAACCGGTGTGGTGCCGGGCCGCGCCTTTGCAAACATGGCGCCGATCGCGACCCGGCTGGCCCGACCCGCCGGCGCCGGCGGGTCACGTCCCTGTCACGCGATTGACAACACCGTCTCCTAACCTAGGCTCTCGCTGCGGCCAATCGACCGCGATGCAACCACAGGAGACTCAAACGATGACCAAGACCCTGGTGCCCTGGCTCGCCGGCCTCGGCCTGGCGCTGTCCGTGCTGGTGACCGTGCCCGCCACCGTGCGCGCCCACGATGGCGGCGCCGGCTCGGTGGGCCCGAAGATCCCGCTCGTCATCGGCCACCGCGGCGCGAGCGGCTACCTGCCCGAGCACACGCTGGAGAGCTATGCCCTGGCCATCGAACTCGGTGCCGACTACATCGAGCCCGATCTCGTGGCGACGAAGGACGGCCACCTGATCGCGCGGCACGAGCCCAACATGATCGCGACGACGAACGTCAAGGACCTGCCGCAGTTCGCGAGCCGCAAGCGCAAGATGCTGGTTGACGGCATCGAGGAAGAAGGTTTCTTCGCCAGCGACTTCACCCTCGCCGAGATCAAGCAGATCCGCGCCATCCAGCCCGCTGGCGAGCGGGACCCGGCATTCAATGGGCGCTTCGCCATCCCGACCTTCGACGAGGTCATCGAACTTGCCAAGCGCAAGGGCGCCGAGGTCGGCCGCGTCATCGGCGTGTACCCCGAGACCAAGCACCCCACCTACCACCGCAACCTGAACCTCGCGCTTGAAGACCGCTTGCTGCACGTGCTGCAGCGCCACGGCTGGAACCATCGCAGCGCGCCGGTGTTCATCCAGAGCTTCGAGCAGGCGAACCTGAGGTACCTGCGCGGCCGCACCTCGGTGCGCCTGGTGCAGCTGGTCGATGCGGACGACGTGGCCCCAGACGGCACCATCACCTACGCCGCGCCTTTCGACCGGCCCTACGACTGGGCGGTGAGCGGCCGCGCCGGCAGGTTCGGCGACCTCGTCACGCCCGCCGGCCTGGCCGAGGTGCGCACCTACGCCGATGGCATCGGCCCCTGGAAGCCCTACCTCATCAGCAGCGCCTGCGTCACCATCGCCGCGGGCAAGTGCGCCGACGTCAACGGCGATGGCCTCGTCAACGACGCCGACCGCAAGCTGCTGCCCGCCAGCCGCGTGGTGGCGAATGCGCATGCACTCGGCCTGCTCGTGCACCCCTACACCTTCCGCAACGAGCAGCGCCGTCTGGCGAGCGACTTCAAGGGCAACCCGCTCAACGAGTACCTCGCGTTCTACGAACTCGGCGTCGACGGCCTCTTCTCCGACTTCACCGACACCGCCGTGGCAGCACGTGCGCTCTTCGTGCTGAAGAAGGACCCCGAGGCGGCGAAGTGCCTGGTGGCCGGGCGCCACAGCCCAGCCTGCCGCGGGCTGCGCTGGATGAGCGGGATCTAGCTAGCGCACCCGGCGTGAACCCGGCGCGGCGCGCGGGTCGGGTGCGGATCCAGCCCTGACCGCGGCCGCGCGGCGGCGGGCCGGGGCGACGGCGACCTTCACCGCCGTGCCCGCGGGGTTCGACTTCGGGGCGCGAAGGAGCCGCGCGCCGGCGTCGATGAGCGCGGCAGCCTTCTTCACCAGCCGCCGGACTTCGGCGCCGGTTGGCAGGTCCGCCAGGCTCGTGATGCGACCGAACTGCCCCATCGCCTGCGCCTCGCGTCCGAGGTCCACCACGGCGCGGCCGAGTTCGAAGCCAAAGGCGCAATGGGCCTTGAAGGCGGCCATGTGTGCGAGGTTGCGCCCGGCGTGCATGAAGAACGGCATGCTCCACTTGATGGCCTCCTGCACGTCGGGGCAGGCGGCATGCACGTCGGCACGCAGGCGCTCGAGCACGGGCTGGGCAAACGGTGCCGCCTGTGCAATGTAGGCGTCGACGCGGGAGTCGCTTTGCGGCGGCATCGGTTCCCCTCGTTCTCGTGCTGCGGGGTCGCAGTGTCCGACCGAACGTGCGCGTACTCCATGGGGTTAACGCCCGGCCGGCCTGCCTGGAGCCCCCGGCCGCCGGCGCGCGGTGGACCAGCGCGGTGGCGTCGGCTCGCCCGCACGACGGCTCGGTGCCGGGACTTCGTCACGGTGGTTCCGGGGATGCGGCGCACCCGGCCTCAAGGCGGACCATCCCGGGCCGAAGAGACCGATCGGTGTGGCCCGAACGCCGATCCCGGCGAACGGCGTCGCACCCATTGCTGGGGCTCCCGTGAAACCACTTCTGGCCAGGCTGACCTTGATCTCGAGTTGCGCGCTGATGTCGACGCTGGTGTCCGCGCCGGCCTTCGCCCAGGCGACTTCGCCGCCGCGCGCGACGCCGGGCATCCAGGCTGCAACGCCCACCCTCGCGGCCCCGGCCAGCGCGCCGAAGCCGGTGGCCGTGGCAGCGAATGCGAGGGTCGCCAGCCCAGCATCCGTCACGAGAGTGACGGCGGCCGGCAGCGTCATCATCCTGGCCGACGGCATCGTGGCCAACGCCACCATCGCGCAGATCCTGCCGCCCGCCCCCGGGTTCGTCTACGAGCGTTGAGCGGCCGCAGGCCCGCGAGCGGGTCTAGGGCTTGAAGGTCTGCACCGTCTCCCAGGCGACCGCCTGGAGATGCTGCACGACGTCCGCCGGCAGGCCCGCCGTGTAGGTGTTGCCGACCGGGGACTTCTTGAACAGGCTCGCCATCACCACGGCCGAGCCGAGGTAGGTGCCGGCCAGGCTCGGATGGCGCTTGTCGGGCGCGTAGAGGTTGATGTCAGGACGCTTGGCGATCGACGCCGCGAAAGCTGGCCCGGCCGGCACGACGCGCATTCCGTTCGCGCGGCCCGCCTTCACGTACTCGGCCGCCAGTTGCTCGGTCATCTGCGGCTGGTCCTGGTAGGCCCAGCTCAGGAACAGCGCCGGCTCGGCGCCGGCCTGGCGCACGGCGGCGGCGTGCGACCTGGCCGTGTCGTGGAAGGCCTGCTGCAGCTTGGGGTGGATGGGGCACTGGCTGCAGTCCATCATCAGCACCATGTCGTAGGCGCGCTCGAACTGGTTGAAGACGACGTCGTTGGTCGGCGTGAAGCTGTAGCGCAGCATCCCAGTGCCCGGCTTGAAGTGCGAGGCCATGTCGTGCCAGTCGAGGCCGGCGCCGCTGATGGCCACCGAGGTCTGGCGAATGCCGCGCACGCCGGCCGCGTTGAGCAGGCCGCCCAGGTGCCCGTGCATGCTGTTGTTGAAGTAGAAGAAGCTGTTGCCCGCCCAAAGCAGCGAGGCCGGCGTCTCGCCCTGCCAGCGCGGCGCCGGTGGCGGTGTGCTGCACGCCGCCAGCGCCGCGGCCGCGGCGGCAATGGCCCACATGCGCGCGGCGCGCGTGGCCAGTTCACTTCGCTTCGTCATTCGAGATGCTCTCTGGTGTGGGGCCCTCGACGGGCCGGTTGGGGCGGCATGGCCGACATGATCAGACCGGAGCAGTCTAGCGACGTTCACCCCCAGGTCGCCTTCGGCGCGACCCTGGCCCGAGGCCGACCCCGCTGCAGGCGTGCCGCCTCGCTGTCCAGCGGGCATTCCCGCAGTGCGCCGCCGCGCACCCGGCCCGATGCTTGCGGCCGCATCGCCACCCCATGCCTACACGGAGACCTTCGTCATGCCGCTGTCACGCCGCACTGTGCTGCAAGCCACCTCCACCATTCCGCTGCTCGGCGCCTTCACGACGAGCCGGGCCCAGAGTGCCTTCGAGCAAGTGAAGGTCGTCACCGGCTTCCCGCCCGGCGGCACGTCGGACACCATCTGCCGCCGCGTCGCCGCCAAGCTGGCGCCGGGCTACGGCAAGAGCGTCGTGGTCGAGAACCGCACCGGCGCCGGCGGCCAGATCGCCGTGCAGTCGATGCGCCAGTCGCCGGCCGACGGCACGGTGATCCTGCAGACGCCGATGTCGATGCTCGGCATCTACCCGCACATCTACAAGAAGCTGCCCTACGACCCGGTCGGCGACGTGGTGCCCACGAGCCTGGGGGCGGTGTTCGATTTCGGCTTCGCGGTGGGGCCGGCGGTGCCGGCCTCGGTGAAGACGATGGAGGAATTCCTGGCTTGGTGCAGGGCCAATCCGGGGCAGTCGAACTTCGGCTCGCCGGGCGCGGGCGCAATGCCGCACTTCATCGGCGAGCTGGCCGCCAAGGCGCGCGGCGTGGCCATCAAGCACGTGCCCTACCGCGGCACGCAGCCAGCCATCCTGGAGATGATCGGCGGCCAGATCCCAGCCGTCTCCGGCCCGGTGGGCGAGTTCACGCAGCACGTCAACGCCGGCAAGGCACGGCTGCTCGCCACCACCGGCGCGCAGCGCAGCAAGTTCGCGCCGAATACGCCCACGCTCGTCGAGCAGGGCTTCAAGGACATGGTGTTCAACGAATGGTTCGGCTTCTTCCTGCCGGCCAAGGCCACGCCGGAGGTGGTGCAGCGCGCCAACGCGGCGCTGCGCGCGGCGCTCGCCGAGCGCGAGACGGTCGAGGGCCTGGAGCTGATGGGCCTGGAGTCGAAGTCGTCCACCCCCGCGGAGCTGGCGGCGATGTTGAAGGCGGACTTCGAGAAATGGGGGCCGCTGGTGAAGGCGGTGGGGTTCACGGCCGACTGACGCGCCAGGGGGCCCGGAGGCGAGGCACTCCGGTTCGTCTGCGCTTCGACTGGGCCCGGGGCCCCTCAGTCCGTGAACAACAACGCCGGGTGCTCCAGCATCCGGCGCACGCGCTGGATGTAGGCCGCGGCGAGCGCGCCGTCGACGACGCGGTGGTCGAACGACGACGACAGGTTCATCATCTGCCGCACCTGCACCGCGCCGTCTCGCACCACCGGGCGCGCGACGATGCGATTGACGCCAACGATGGCGACCTCGGGGTGGTTGATCACCGGCGTGGAGACGATGCCGCCGAGCTTGCCCAGGCTCGTGACGGTGATCGTCGAGCCCGCCAGCTCCTCACGCGTGGCCTTGCCGGCGCGCGCGGCGGCGGCAATGCGCGCGATGGCGGCGCTCATCGCCCAAAGGTCCAGCGTCTGCGCCTGGCGCAGCACCGGCACCATCAGGCCGCCGTCGGTCTGCGTGGCCACGCCCAGGTGCACGGCGTCGTGCAGCGTCAGCACGCCGGAATCGTCGTCGAAGCGGGCGTTGACCTGCGGGAACGCGGCGACCGCGCGCACGACGGCGCGCACGATGAAGGCCAGCGGCGAGAGCTCTCCGCGAGCGGCACCGTGTTCTCGGTTGAGCTCGTCGCGCAGCGCCACCATCTCCGTCACGTCGACCTCCTCGACGTAGGTGAAGTGCGGGATGCGGCGCTTGGACTCCTGCATCTTCTGCGCGATCTTGCGGCGCAGGCCGATGACCTTGACCTCGCGCGTCGCCTCGGTGGCCGCGCTGGCGGTCGCCGACGCGGGAGTGCGTGTGCCCCGGCCGAGCGCCATCGCGTCGAGGTCGGCATGCAGGACGCGGCCTTCCGGGCCGCTGCCTTTCAGCGCTGCCAGATCGATGCCGAGCGCGCGGGCGCGCATGCGCACCGCCGGGGCGGCCAACGTGCGCACCGAAGGCGACGCGCCAGTTGACGATGCGCGCCGGGGCGGTGCTGCCTTCGTGGGTGCGAGCGCCGCTGAAGTGGCCACAACTGGCACGCTTGCCGGCACGCTTGCCGCGACGGCCGCAGCCCCCGGTGTCGCCGCGGTCGGCGCCACCGGCGGCGCTGCCCTCGCCTCGATCCTGGACTCAGGCGGCAGCGCTGGCGCCGTCGCCGCCGCCGTGTCATCGACCTCGATGCGAATCAGCACCGACCCCACCGCCAGCATCTGCCCGATCTCGCCGCCCAGTTCGGCCACGCGCCCGGCCACCGGCGAGGGGATCTCGACCGCCGCCTTGTCGGTCATCACGTCGCACAGGATCTGGTCTTCGGCGACCGGGTCGCCGGGCTTCACGCGCCACTCGACCACCTCGACCTCGGCGATGCCTTCGCCGATGTCGGGCATGCGCACGGTGTGCAGGCTCATCGCGCGCTCACCCTTCCATCACCTTGCGGAAGGCCCGCCCCACGCGCTGCGGGCCCGGGAAGTAGGCCCACTCCAGCGCATGCGGGTAGGGCGTGTCCCAGCCGGTGACGCGTTCGATCGGCGCCTCGAGGTGGTGGAAGCAATGCTCCTGCACCAGCGCCGTCAGCTCGGCGCCGAAGCCGCTCGTGCGCGTCGCCTCGTGCAGCACGACGCAGCGGCCGGTCTTCTTCACCGAGGCCACGATGGCCGGCAGGTCCAGCGGCCAGAGGCTGCGCAGGTCGATGACCTCGGCGTCGATGTCCGTCTCGCGCGCCGCCGCCTCGGCGACGAAGACCATCGTGCCGTAGGTGAGCACGGTCAGGTCGTCGCCCGGCCGCACGACGGCGGCGGTGTCGAGCGGCACCGTGTAGTGGCCCTCGGGCACCTCGCTCGCCGCGTGTGCCGACCATGGCACCACGGGCTGGTCGTGGTTGCCGTCGAAGGGGCCGTTGTACAGGCGCTTGGGCTCGAGGAAGATGACGGGGTCGTCGCACTCGATGGCGGCGATGAGCAGGCCCTTGGCGTCGTACGGGTTGCTCGGCATCAGCGTGCGCAGGCCGCAGACATGCGTGAACAGCGCCTCCGGGCTCTGGCTGTGCGTCTGCCCGCCGTAGATACCGCCGCCGCAAGGCATGCGGATGACGAGCGGCGCGGTGAAGTCGCCCGCCGAGCGGTAGCGCAGGCGCGCCGCCTCGGAGACGATCTGGTCGGAGGCGGGGTAGAAGTAGTCGGCGAACTGCACCTCGACCACGGGCCGCAGGCCATAGGCGGCCATGCCGATGGCGGTGCCGACGATGCCGCCTTCGGCGATCGGCGAGTCGAAGACGCGGTGCTTGTCGTACTTGGCCTGCAGGCCTTCGGTGCAGCGGAAGACGCCGCCGAAGTAGCCGACGTCCTCGCCGAAGACGACGACCTGCGGGTCGCGCCCGAGCATCACGTCCATCGCCGAACGCAGGGCCTGGATCATGGTCATCTTGGCCATGGTCAACCCGCGCCGGCCTCGACTTCAGCCGCCGCCTGGCGCATCTGCTCGTGCAGGTGCGGCGGCATCTCCTCGTAGACGCCTTCGAACATCGTCGCCAGCGGCGGGATGTGGCCGTCCTGCACGGAGCCGTACTTCGATGCTTCCTTCAGCGCCGCGGCCATCTCCTCGTCCAGCGCCTTCACCGTGCGCTCGTGCTCTTCGTCGGACCAGGCGCCCAGGCCCACGACGTGCTGCTTCAGCCGCGCCACCGGGTCACCGAGCGGGAAGTGCTGCCAATCGTCGGCAGGCCGGTAGCGCGAAGGGTCGTCCGAGGTCGAGTGCGCGCCGGCGCGGTAGGTCACCCATTCGATCAGCGTCGGGCCCAGGTTGCGCCGCGCCCGCTCGGCGGCCCAGCGCGAGGCCGCCAGAACGGCGAGGAAATCGTTGCCATCGACGCGCAGCGAGGCGATGCCGGCGCCGACGCCGCGCGCGGCGAACGTCGTGCCCTCGCCGCCGGCGATGGCCTGGAAGGTGGAGATCGCCCACTGGTTGTTGACGACGTTGAGGATCACCGGCGCGCGATACACATGCGCGAAGGTGAGCGCGTTGTGGAAGTCGGCCTCGGCAGTGGAGCCGTCGCCGATCCAGCCCGAGGCGATCTTGGTGTCGCCCTGGATCGCCGAGGCCATCGCCCAGCCGACCGCCTGCACGAACTGCGTCGCGAGGTTGCCCGAGATGGAGAAGAAGCCGGCGCGCTTGTACGAGTACATCACCGGCAGCTGGCGGCCGTGCAGCGGGTCGCGCTGGTTGCTCAGCAGCTGGCACATCAGCTCGACGACGTCGATGTCGTCGCGCGAGAGCAGCAGCCCCTGCTGGCGATACGTGGGAAAGCACATGTCGCCGGGCCCGAGGGCCTGCGAATGCGCCACCGCGATCGCCTCCTCGCCCAGGCACTGCATGTAGAACGAGATCTTCTTCTGCCGCTGCGCGATGAGCATGCGCGCGTCGAAGGCGCGCGTGCGCAGCATGGCGGTGAGGCCACGCCGCAGCGCCTCGGGTTCGACCTGGGGCGCCCACGGGCCGACGGCGCGGCCGCCGTCGTCGAGCACGCGGATCAGCTTCCAGGCCATCGTGCCGGTGTGCGAGGGCACGATGTCCACCGCCGGGCGCGGCACCTCGCCCGCCGCCGAGACGCGCAGGTAGGAGAAATCGGTGCTCTGCCCGGGCCGGCCAGTAGGCTCGGGCACGTGCAGGCGAAGCTTCGGCATTTCACCAGGCATCACGCGTCTCCTGGGTCGCCCGGGTGGCGGGCAGCGCCACAACGATTCTGGACGAATCGGCGGCCGCATGGCGCACTTCAATATTCACCTTCGCTGCGGGCGGCGCGCGCCTATGCTGCCCGCTCCGCCAACCCTTCGCATGGAGCCGCAATGGCCAACGGTCAACCGCTGATCCTGGGCACGTTCAACACCGCCAGCCTGACGACCTCGCTCTCGGCGAGCACGATTGCGGGTGCCAACAAGACCGCGCTCATCGCCTTCGGGCCGAAGGCGGGTGTCGGGCTCCTGGGCCGGGCGTTGGCGCTCGGGCCGAACCTGCTCTCCAGCGAGATCGGCGTGGCCGGCGACGCGCAGACCACCGGGGTCTTCGGGCAGAGCGGCGGCGGCATCGTGCTGGACGACAGCGGCAACGTGCTGATCGCCGGCGCCGGCGTGGCCGGCCGCAGCGGCAGCGGCGGCGTCGGCGTGCATGGGGCGTGCAGTGCCGGCTTCGGCGTGCTCGGCCAGGACCCGAGCGGCGCCGGCGTGATGGGCAAGTCGGTCTCGGGTGCCGGTGTGGCCGGCGAGAGCAACACCGGGCCCGGCGTCAGCGGCCGCTCGAGCGCGCAGCCGGGCGTGCGCGGCGAGTCCGGCACGTCGCAGGGCGCCTACGGCAAGTCGGTGTCCAGTGCCGGCGTGGCCGGCATCAGCACGAGCTTCGCTGGCGTGTACGGCCGCTCGACCAGCGGCGTCGGCGTGCACGGCATGTCGGCCGGCTCGGTCGGCGTCTACGGCTCGGGCGCCGACGAGCCCGGCGTGCGCGGCGACTCCAACACCGACTACGGCGTGCTCGGCATGTCCACCCGAGGCAACGGCGTGCACGGCTGGTCGACGAACGGCACGGCGGGTGTCTCCGGCTACTGCCCGGCGGGGCGCGCCCTGCACGGCCACTCGTTGAGCGGCTACGGGCTCTTTGCCGAGAGCGCCAGCGGCGTGGCCGTCTTCGGCATGCAGAACTCGAGCCAGGTCGGCACGGGCCACGCCGTGGTCGGCTTCTCGCAGACCGGCTTCGGCGTCGCCGCCGTCAGCGCCAGCCAGCCATCGCTCTACGCGCGCGCCGGCGCCAGCCTCGCGGCGTTGTTCGTGGGGGATGTCGAGGTGCGCGGCGGCTTCAGGGTCATCGGCGGCCCGAAGTCGGCCGTCGTGCCGCACCGTGACGGCACGCACCGGCAGCTGTATTGCGTCGAGAGCCCGGAGAGCTGGTTCGAGGATTTCGGCGAGGCCGTCGTCGAAGGCGGTGCCTGCAACGTCGCGCTCGATCCCGACTTCGCGGCGCTCGTGCGCCCCGACGGCTACCAGGTCTTCCTCACCCCCTACGGCGCCGCCGTGCTGTACGTGAGCAAGCGAGGCGCCAAGGCCTTTGAGATCCGCGCCCTGCCCGGCGCGAAGGGCCTTACCCCGGACAAGGTGGCTTGCGGCTACCGCATCGTGGCCCGGCGCGCCGACATCGAAGCGCCGCGGCTGGCGAAGGTGAAGCTTGCCGACGTGCCCGAGCTTGAGTTGCCCAAGCCCGGCAAGCCGCGACCCGAGAAGGCGCCGAAGGTCGTCGCATCGAAGGCGCTGCGCGAGCCGAAGGAGGTAGCGCCGGCGAAAGTGCCACCGCCGCCCAAGGCGCTGGACAAGGCGCTGCTGGCGCGCCGGCCGGCCCGCTGAGGCCCGCGAGGGCCGCCGAGGCTCGGGCTCGCCCGGGTCACCCAGGCCCGCCGATGTTCGTGGCGGGTCGCCCGTGCCAGCGACTCCGTCCCCGCCATGGCCCCGGCCCGGCCATGCCCCGCCTTGACCAACGGCAAGGTCGCGGGCGCGGCCGGCAGATAGCCTCATGGCGTGAACGCCGCGGTACGCACAGGATGGTGCGCGCGCTGTTCCGGCCGCCCGAGCGATGTCCAACCCCACCCACCGCGCCTTGCTGAACAGCCTGCTGCTTGCCGCTGGCGCGCTGGTGGTCGTGCACATCGTGGGCACGGTCGGGTTCCTGGTCTTCGACGCCTCGCGCGGCGGGCGTGCGAGTGCGTTCGACGCGTTCTACATGACCTTCATCACCGTGGCCACGATCGGCTACGCGGAAACCATCGACCTGAGCGGCAGCATGCCCGGCCGCCTGTTCAACGTCGGCATCGCCATCTGCGGCATCGGCGCGGTGTGGGTGATGTTCTCCAACTTCACCGCGCTGCTGCTGGCGCGCGCGATGGACCCCGCACGCATGCGCGCGCGGCTGCTCAAGGAGGTGAAGCGCATGCAGGGTCACTACATCATCTGCGGCCTCGGCCGCATTGGCGCCGGTGTGGCGCACGAGCTGGAGGCCACCGGCCACGCCTGCGTCGCCATCGAGCCGCTGCAGGCCACTGCCGATGCCTACCACCAGAACCGCGACGACGGTGGCAAGGCCCGCCTGCGGGTGATCATCGACGATGCCACGGACGATCAGGTGCTGCTGGCCGCCGGCCTCGAGCACGCCGCCGGCGTCTTCGCGGTGACCGGCGACGACTCGAAGAACGTGCTCATCTCGCTGTCGGCCAAGCAACTGAACCCCAAGGCGCGCGTGGTGGCGCGCGTGCACGCGGTGGCCAACGTGGCCAAGTGCCGCCGCGCCGGCGCCGACGAGATCGTCTCGCCCGACTTTTCCGGCGCGCTGCGCTTGGCCGGTGCGATGCTGCAGCCGCAGGCTGCCGGCTTCATGGACGAGCTGCTGCACCGGGGCGACGCCATGCGCGTCGTCGACGTGCTGGTGCCCGATGGGTTCCAGATGCGGCCGATCGGCGACCTGCCGCTGCGCGGGCGCGAGTACCTCGTGGTCGGCCTGCGCAGCCAGGGCCGGCTGCAGGTCAATCCCGAGCCCGACATGCTGCTGTCGCCGGGCACGGCACTGATCGCGATGGCCACGCCCACCGGCGCGGCGGAGTTGCGCCGACTGCTGCTCCGTGCCGCCGCCGACGACGCCGAGGCAGCGGCTACGGCGCCACGCAGCTGAAGCTGGCCGCCTCCTCCGGATTGCCGCTGCCCTGGTAGCGCGCGTACTGCGGGTACGGGCACAGCGGCCGCGTGCGGCCCGGGAACACGGCCGTGCCTCTGGCCACGATGCGCTGCGGTGCCTGACCCTTCTCGACCCATTCGACGAGCGCGCCGAGGCCGTCCCAGCTGTCGGTGGCGGCGCCGCCCTGGCAGTGGCCCATGCCGGGGATGAGGAACAGGCGCGAGAAGTCGCTCGTGGTCGCACCGTGCTTCGCACTCAGGCGCTGGTAGTAGTCGACCATCTCCAGCGGCGAGAAGATGCCATCGGCCATGCCATGCGCAAACAGCAGCTTGCCGCCGCGGGCGCGGAAGCCTGCGAGCTCCACGTCGTCGGCGGTGTCGAACATCCACGAGTGCGCGTCCATGCGCGCCGGGTCGCGGTCGAAGTTGAAGTTGAAGACCGTGAGCGAGCGGTCGGGTGGCGTCACGAAGTAGCCCTGCAGCGCGTCCTGCATCAGGAAGACGTGGCGCGAGTTGTTCGGCTGGCCCGC
>JAEUPE010000043.1 GCA_016790435.1 Rubrivivax sp.
GTCGCGGGGCACCAGCGACACGGTGCACCACGCAGCCCGACCCCCCCGAGGAGTGCCAAGCGACATGACGAGCGCGAGCGACCTGACCCGGCTGGTGCCGGGTTTCGATTTCCTCCAGGGCCTGATGAAGGGCGGCGGCGCGGGCCTGCCGGGGATCGGCCAGTGGATCGCCCCCACGCTCGAGCCGGCCGAGCTGCAGAAGCGCATTGACGAGCTGCGCACCGTGCAGTTCTGGCTCGACCAGAACTCCAAGCTGCTCGGCACCACGATCCAGGCCCTGGAAGTGCAGCGCATGACGCTGGCGACGCTCAAGGGCATGAACCTGCAGATGGCCGACCTGGCCGACTCGCTCAAGCTCAAGCCGGCCGCCGCGGCAGAGCCGGCAGCGGCGGCCAGGCCGCCCGAGGCGGTGCCGGGCACGGCGCGGGCCGGCGCTGCGGGCAAGGCATCGAGCAAGGCATCAGTTAAGGCATCAAGCAAGGCGGGCGCCGCCAGGGCCGCAGGCTCCAACGGCAACGCGGCCATCGACCCGATGCAATGGTGGGGCGCGCTCACGCAGCAGTTCACCGAGCTCGCTTCCAAGGCGCTTCATGACGGCAGCGCGGAAATGGCGCGCAATCTGGCGGGCGCCGCGGCCAAGAAGGGTCTCGGTGCCGCCGAAACCAGCATCGAACGCATGATGGCCATGTCGGGCAAGGCGGCTGAGTTGGCGGCGAAGACCGGCAGCGCTGTCGCCAATGCAGCCAGCGCGGCCGGTGCCGCCGGCGCCACCGCCGCGGGCATGGCGCGCGCCGCCACCGCGCGCCCTGCCGCCGCCGCCCGCCGGCGCAAGGCCTGAGCAAACCCAGCCACATGTCCGCGGCATGACCCCCTTCGTCGTCGGCCACGCCACCCACCCGCAATGGGCCGGGGCGCTTGCGCTCGTGGCGGCACAGCTCGATGCGCAACTGAGCGAGCGCGCCGGCCGCGGCAGCGCGCCGCCGACCCTGGGCTGGGTCTACCTCACCGATGCCTATGCCGCCGCCGCCGGCCCACTGCTCGCCGCGCTGCGGCAGCGCTGGCCGGGCGTGGCCTTCGTCGGCACCGTGGGCATCGGGGTCTGTGCCTCGGGCGTCGAGTACTTCGACGAGCCGGGCCTCGTGGTCATGCTCGCCGCATTGCCACGCGACCAGTTCCAGGTGTTCAGCGGCACCGCCGGGCTACGCGGCGCACACTCGCCGGCGCAAAGCGCCGCCACGGCGCTCGTGCATGCCGACCCGTCCACGCCCGACCTGGCCGAGTTGCTGGCCGAGCTCGCCGATCGCACCGAGACCGGCTACCTGTTCGGCGGCGTTTCGGCGTCGCGTCGACAGCAGGTGCAGATCGCCGACGGTGTCTTCGAGGGCGGGTTGTCCGGTGTTGCCTTCGGCGACGGGGTCCACGTGGTCTCGCGCGTCACCCAGGGTTGCACGCCGCTCGGCCCGGTGCACCGCATCACCGCCAGCGACGGCACCGTGGTGCTGTCGCTCGATGGCCGGCCGGCGCTGCCCGAATTGCTGCGCGACCTGCAACTGCTGAGCACTGGCGACGCCGGCGAGGCCCTGCAGCCGCGCGCGTTGCGCGAGGCCGTGCCGAGGCTTCGCCGCACGCTCGTCGGACTTACCGAGCCGCCAGCGGGCGCACCGGCGGCAGGGCTGGCGGCGCGCCCGGCGGCGGCCCAGCGTGGCAGCTTCGGCGAGGAGGTGCGCGTGCGCCACCTCATCGGCGTCGACCCCGGCCGCAAGGCGTTTGCCATCGCCGAGGGCGTGCGCCCGGGCATGGGGCTGAGCTTCTGCGAACGCGACGTGGCCGCGGCGCGCCGTGACCTCGTGCGCATGTGCACCGAGGTGCGCGAGGAATTCGAGACACGCGCAGAGGCGCTGCGCCCCGTCACGCCGGCCGCGCAGTCGGCGGCGGGGGCGGCCGCGGCGGCCACCCCCGGCCTTCGCCGCGCTGCCGAGGGGCCCGCCGCGCCGGGCATGCTCGGCGCCATCTACGTGAGTTGTTCGGGCCGCGGCGGGCCGCACTTCGGCGGCCCTTCGGCCGAGTTGCAGCTTGTGCGCCATGCGCTCGGCGACGTGCCGCTCGTGGGTTTCTTCGCCGCTGGCGAGATCGCGCACCGACAGCTCTACGGCTACACCGGCGTGCTGACGGTCTTCTGTGCCTGAAATGACGACCCTCACCCCACCGGTCCAGCGCGCCGCGGCCGACGGCCCGCCCCTCCCGCACCACGCCACCTCGGCGGCCGATGCCCGTGCCGCACGCCGCGCCGAGGTGGTGGCCGCGCTCAGCCCGCTGCTGCCCGCGCACGCGCTGCTCTGGCAGCGCGAGGACACCGTGCCCTACGAGTGCGACGGCCTCACCGCCTACCGGCAACAACCGCTCGTCGTGGCCTTGCCCGAGACCGAGGCGCAGGTGGCGGCGGTGCTCAAGGCCTGCCACGCGCTCAAGGTGCCAGTGGTGGCGCGCGGGGCCGGCACGGGCCTCTCGGGTGGCGCGCTGCCGCACGCCGAGGGCGTGACGCTGTCGCTGGCCAAGTTCAATCGCATCATCGCCATCGACCGTGCGGCGCGCACGGCCACCGTGCAATGCGGCGTGCGCAACCTCGCCATCAGCGAGGCCGTGGCGTCCTACGGCCTGTACTACGCGCCCGACCCGAGCAGCCAGATCGCCTGCACCATCGGCGGCAACGTGGCCGAGAATTCCGGCGGCGTGCACTGCCTCAAGTACGGCCTCACGCTGCACAACGTGCTCAAGGTGCGCGGCTTCACTGTCGAGGGCGAGGCGGTCGATTTCGGCAGCGAGGCACTCGACGCCGCCGGCCTCGACCTGCTCGCGGTGGTGGTGGGCAGCGAGGGCATGCTCGCCGTCACCACCGAGGTCACGGTGCGCCTGAGCCCCAAGCCACAGCTGGCGCGCTGCATCATGGCCAGCTTCGACGACATCCAGAAGGCCGGCGACGCGGTCGCCGCCATCATCGCCGAGGGCATCATCCCCGCGGGACTCGAGATGATGGACAAGCCGATGACGGCCGCCGTCGAGGACTACGTGCATGCCGGCTACGACCTCGACGCCGCCGCCATCCTGCTGTGCGAGAGCGACGGCACGCCCGAGGAGGTGGCCGAGGAGATCGAGCGCATGCTCGCCGTGCTCGCCGGTGCCGGCGCCACGCGCATGGAAGTGAGCAAGGACGAGGCCCAGCGCCTGAAGTTCTGGAGCGGGCGCAAGAACGCGTTCCCGGCCAGCGGCCGCATCAGCCCCGACTACATGTGCATGGACTCGACCATTCCGCGCAAGCGGCTGGCCGACATCCTCATCGCCATCGCGGCCATGGAGAAGAAGTACGGCCTGCGCTGCTGCAACGTCTTCCATGCCGGCGACGGCAACCTGCACCCGCTCATCCTCTTCGACGCCAACGATCCCGACCAGCTGCACCGCGCCGAGCTCTTCGGCGCCGACATCCTCGAGACGAGCGTGGCGCTCGGCGGCACCGTCACCGGCGAGCATGGCGTGGGCGTCGAGAAGCTTTCAAGCATGTGCGTGCAGTTCAGCCCGGCCGAGCGCGAGCAGATGCTGGCGCTGAAGCGCGCCTTCGACCCTGCCGGCGGGCTCAACCCGGGCAAGGTGATTCCCACGCTCGCGCGCTGCGCCGAGTACGGCAAGATGCACGTGAAGAAGGGGCTGCTGCCGTTCCCGGAACTGGAGCGCTTCTGATGGCGCCGTCGGGGGTGACGCCAGGCTTCGCGACCACTGCCAATCGCCCCGTGGGTGCGGGCCCTGCGGCGATCGACCCGGTGGGCGACCCGGCGCGCGACCCTGCGCTTGTGCGCCTCGTGGAGCAGGTGCGCGCGGCACGTGGCCGCAAGGCGACGCTCGAGATCCGCGGCGGCGGCACCAAGGCGTTCTATGGCGAGCCGGCGCGCGGCGGCGAACCGCTCTCCCTGCGCGAGTTGGCCGGCATCAGCAGCTACGAGCCCAGCGAACTGGTCGTGACGGTGCGCGCCGGCACGCCACTGGCGGAACTCGAGGCCGCGCTCGCCGAGAAGAACCAATGCCTCGCCTTCGAGCCGCCGCGCTACGGCACCGCAGGGGGCATTGCGCCTGGCACTGCTGGCGGCACCGTCGGCGGCATGGTGGCTGCCGGGCTGTCCGGCCCGGCGCGAGCCGCGGTGGGCGGCGTGCGCGACTTCGTGCTCGGCGCCTCGCTGCTCAACGGGCGCGCCGAGGTGCTGAGCTTCGGCGGCCAGGTGATGAAGAACGTGGCCGGCTACGACGTCTCGCGCCTGCTCGCGGGTTCGCTCGGGGTGCTCGGCGTCATCCTCGAGGTGTCCCTCAAGGTGCTGCCGCGCCCGCCTGCCACGACGACGTTGCGCTTCGAGCTCGACGAAGTCGAGGCGCTGAATCGCCTCAACGCATGGGGTGGCCAGCCGTTGCCGCTGAACGCCAGTGCCTGGTGGGAGCGTGCGCTCGTCGTGCGCCTCGCGGGCGCGGCGGCGGCCGTGCAGGCGGCGGCGAAGAAGCTCGGCGGAGAGGTCATCGAGCCGGGGTTAGCCGATACCTTCTGGCGCGGCCTGCGCGACCACCGCGACGAGTTCTTCAGCAGCGCCGAAGAGGCGGTGAAGGGCAGCGCGTGCCTGTGGCGCCTGAGCGTGCCGGCAACGACGCCGCCGCTCAATCTGCCGGGCGAGCAGTTGGTGGAGTGGGGCGGCGCGCAGCGCTGGCTGTGCACCGGCGTGCCGGCCGTGGCCGTGCGCGAGGCGGCGGCCGCAGTGGGCGGCCATGCCACGCTCTTCCGGGCGCGCGACAAGAGCGCTGGGGTCTTCACGCCGCTGGCGCCCCCGCTCGCGCGCATCCACCGCGAACTGAAGCGCGCTTTCGACCCCGACCGGGTGTTCAACCCGGGTCGGCTGTATCCGGATCTCTGACATGCACCTCCCGCAGCGGACCCTTGCGCATGGGTGACCCCGCCGGCGTCGTGGATGGCGTCGTGGAAGGCGTCGTGGAAGGCATGCGCGAGTACTACGCGCGCCGCGCCGCCTACTACGAGCGCGTGTACTTCAAGCCCGAGCGGCAGCACGACCTGCGCGCCATGGAGTCGTGGCTGGCCGGCCAGTTCGCCGGACGCTCGGTGCTGGAGGTGGCCTGCGGCACGGGCTGGTGGACGCCCCATGGCGCGCGCCAGGCGGCCGGATGGCTGGCCACCGACGTCAACCCCGAAACGATGGCCATCGCGCGCACCAAACCGCTGCCAGCGGGCGTGCGCTTCGCCGAGGTGGAGGCGTACACGCTGGCCGGCCTCCCCACGGACGTACGCTTCGAAGGTGCCTTTGCCGGCTGCTGGTGGAGCCACGTGCCGCTCGACCGCCTTTCGGGCTGGCTGCAGACCCTGCATGACCGTCTGGCTCCGGGTGCGCGCGTGGTCTTCCTCGACAACAGTTTTGTGCAGACGAGCAGCACGCCGCTCTCGCGCCGCGACGCCGAGGGCAACACCTACCAGCAGCGCACGCTGGACGACGGCAGCTCGCACGAGGTGCTGAAGAACTTCCCGAGCTTCGAGCAGGCCGTCGCTTACCTCGGCCCGCGCGCCGTGCGTCCGCAGTGGATTGCGCACACGCACTACTGGATCCTCGCCTACGAGCTTGCCTGACCGGGCCCGCCGCCCGACCAAGACCCGCACCCCACCCGATGCAAACCCAACTGGCTGCCGAGTTCAAGGGCACGCGCGCAGGCGAGGAGGCCGAAGCCATCCTGCGCAAGTGCGTGCATTGCGGCTTCTGCACCGCCACGTGCCCTACCTACCAGCTGCTCGGTGACGAGCTCGACGGCCCGCGCGGCCGCATCTACCTCATCAAGCAGGTGCTCGAAGGCGCCGAGCCCACGCGCTCGACGCAACTGCATCTCGACCGCTGCCTCACCTGCCGCAACTGCGAGACCACCTGCCCGAGCGGCGTGCGGTACGGGCACCTCGTCGACATCGGCCGCCAGCTCGTGGAGGCGCGCGTCGAGCGCCCGAAGGGTGAACGCGCCGTGCGCTGGCTGCTGAAGGAAGGCCTCACCTCGCCGCTCTTCGGCCCGGCCATGAAGCTCGGCCAGATCGTGCGGCCGTTGTTGCCGGCGGCGCTGAAGAACAAGGTGCCGCAGCGCGGCAGTGCGCGCGCCAACCTCTGGCCGCAGAGCACGCACAAGCGCAAGGTGCTGATGCTGATGGGCTGCGTGCAGCCTTCGATGGCCCCGAACATCAACAGCGCCACCGCGCGCGTGCTCGACGCCGCCGGCATCCAGACCCTCGTGGCCGACGGCGCCGGCTGCTGCGGCGCCCTGCGCACGCACCTCAACGACGTCTCCGGCGGCCTGGCGGACATGCGCCGCAACATCGACGCCTGGTGGCCGCTGGTGCAGGGCCTCACGAGCGAAGGCAAGGTCGAGGCCATCGTCATGAACGCCTCCGGCTGCGGCGTCGCCGTCAAGGAGTACGGCCACGCACTCGCGCACGACCCCGACTACGCCGAGAAGGCGGCGCGCGTGAGCGAGCTGACGCGCGACGTCTCCGAGCTCCTGCCCGAGCTCGTGCCGGCGCTGGCCAAGAAGCTGCACGGCGCCAAGGGGCGCAAGCTCGCCTGGCACCCGCCGTGCACGCTGCAGCACGGGCAGCAGTTGCGTGGTGGCGTCGAGCGGGCGCTGCGCGAATGGGGCTTCGACGTCTCGATGGCGGTGAACGAGAGCCACCTGTGCTGCGGCTCGGCCGGCACCTACAGCGTGCTGCAGCCCGAGCTCGCCTACGCCTTGCGCGACCGCAAGCTGGCGCAGCTCGAGCCCACCGGGCCGAGCCAGGTCGACGCCATCGTCAGCGCCAACGTCGGCTGCATCCAGCACCTGCAAAGCGGCACCGAGACGAGGGTTCGCCACTGGGTGGAGGTGGTGGACGAGGCGCTGGCCTGACCGCCCGCAGCGGGCCGGCTCTCCTGCCTTGGTGCCGCGGCCCGGGGCGCGTCAATGCGGCGCTTCGACCGGCGTCGGCGCCCTCGTGGGCGGCGGCGCGCCGAGCGCCCAGGCCACGCCCACCACGAGCAGTGCGATGCCCCCCAGCGTCAGTGCGCCCGGCACTTCGCCGCGCAGCGCGAAGGCGTAGGCCAACGCCGAAAGGGTCTCGAACACGATCAGTTGCCCCGACACGGTCGTCGGCAATCGCTGGCTGGCCTCGTTCCAGCACAGCGTACCCAGCCAAGAGGCGAAGAGGCCGATGGCGAACATCAGCGTGATGAAGGCCAGGGGTCGCGAGCCGAGCGGCATCTCGAACGAGCCGCCGCCGGCCGATGCCACGCTGCCGGGCCACGTGGCAGAAGCGGCCCACAGGCCCGCGAAGCCCACCGCGGCCAGCGGCAGCGTCGCCACGCCCTGCGCCGTGGCCCAGGTGCGCGGGCTGCGCGAGGCGTGCGCGCGCAGCCAGTCGGCATTGCGCAGCGGGTACCAGGTCCAGCAGATCACGGCGCCCACGGCCAGCAGGGCGCCAAGGGCGTGCGCGCCGAGGCCGCCTGTTGCGTTGCCCGTGCCTGGCAACGCGCCCGCCGAAGCGCCCGCCGCGGCAGCATGCCGTGCGAGCTCGGCCTGGTTCACCGCCGCGATGCCGAGCGCGATGAGCACCAGCGAAGGCGCCAGCCGCACCCACGAGAGCCGCCCGTCGCGCGCGTGGTCGCGCAGGTTCGACGAGATCGCGATGACGACTGGCAGCGTGCCGATGATCATCGTCGGCAGCGGCGCGCCGGCGCGCTGGATGGCGGCGGCGAGGAAGAGGTAGTAGAGCAGGTTGCCGATGGCCGCCAGCTTGAGCGCCTCCACCCAGTCGGCGCGCGTGAGCTCGGCGAGGTTGGCGCGGTCGAGCCAGGCCAGCGGCAGCGCGATGAGGCCGAAGGCGAGATAGCGCGCGAACGACAGCAGCGCCGCCGGGTACTCGGGCAGCATCACCGGCGCCACGAAGACGAGCCCCCACATCAGCCCGGCCGCGAGGGCGAAGAGCGTGCCGGTGACGAGGGCGTGGCGGTGGGCG
>JAEUPE010000051.1 GCA_016790435.1 Rubrivivax sp.
GCCGCCGCGAGGATCTGCTCCCGGTGGTCGTCGTAGCCGGCGGAGCGCGGACGGGCCACGGCGTCGGCGCGTTCAGCGTTCGTCGAAGCTCACGACCACGCGGTCGGTGAGCGGGTGCGCCTGGCAGGTGAGCACGAAGCCGGCATCGAGGTCGGACTTCTCGAGCGCGAAGTTGCGGTCCATGCGCACCTGGCCTTCGATCAGCTTGGCGCGGCAGGTGGCGCACACGCCGCTGCGGCACGAGTACGGCACGTCGAGGCCGGCGCGCGACGCGGCGGCGAGGATGCTCTCGTCGCCGGGCTGGAAGCCGACTTCGCGCGTGAGCCCGTCGCGCACGACGACGATCTTCGCCGTCGTCGCATCGCCCTCCTGGGGCGCATGCAGGCTGGCATCCGCCGCCGAGGGCGGGATGCCGAAGCGCTCGATGTGGATGCACTCGGCCGCCACGCCCGCGGCGAGCAGCGCCGCCTCGACCTCGTCGTTCATGGCGTGCGGGCCGCAGACGAAGACCTCGTCGACTGCCGCCACGCCACCGGCCAGGCGCAGGAAGCTCGCGATCTTCTCGGTGTCGAGGCGGCCGCTCGAGAGCGGCGCGTCCATCGCCTCGCGCGAGAAGACGGCGTGTACGGCCAGGCGCGTCAGGTGCCGGTTCTTCAGGTCCTCGAGTTCCTCCTTGAACATGGTGGAGGCGGCCTGCCGGTTGCCGTAGAGCAGCGTCACCTGGGCGCGCGCGTCGGACTCCAGCACCGCCTTGACGATGGAGAGGATGGGCGTGATGCCGCTGCCGCCGGCGATGGCCAGCACATGCCGGGGCCGCCTGCCGAGAGCGGTGCCGAAGCGGCCCTGCGGTTCCATCGCCTCGAGCCAGTCGCCGGCCTTCAGGTCGGCGTGCAGCCAGTCCGAGAAGGCCCCGCCTGGCACGCGGCGGACGCCCACACGCAAGGGCTCGCCCGGCGCGGCGCAGATGGAGTAGGAGCGCCGCAGGTCCTCGCCCGGGCGCCGCACCGTGAGGTATTGGCCTGGCGAGAAGCGGAAGGTGCCCTCGAGCGCCGGGGGCACTTCGAAGGTGACGACACGCGCGTCGTCGGTGTCGGCGTGCACGTGTCGCACGCGCAGCGGATGGAAGTGCAGGCCGGTCATCGGTGCCTCGCGATGTGGACCAGTGAGGTCAGATCGGTTTGAAATGCTCGAAGGGCTCGCGGCAAGCCAGGCAGCGGTGCAGCGCCTTGCAGGCCGTGGAGCCGAAAGCGGACAAGCGCTCGGTGTCGCTGCTGCCACAGCGCGGGCAGGCGACATTGCGCGGGCGCAGGCGGATCGGCTGGGCCACGGGGTTGCCGGCGGCGCGCTCGCCAAGATGCTCCGGCGGCGCGATGCCGTACTCGCGCAGCTTGCGCCGCCCGGAGTCGCTGATCCAGTCGGTGGTCCAGGCCGGGGCGAGACGGTGCGTCACTGTCACCGGGCCGAGGCCTTCCTCCTCGAGCGCGGTCTTCACGCTCTGGGCGATGACTTCGGTGGCAGGGCAGCCGCTGTAGGTGGGTGTGAGAACGACCTCGAGGCCCCCCGCGCTCGCGCCCTCGCCCTCATCCTCGGGCAGGATCACCTCGCGCACGACGCCAAGGTCGCGCAGGGAAAGCGCCGGCACTTCGGGATCGGGCACGGTGTCCAGCACGGCCCAGGCCGCCGCCTCGCGTTGCGCGCGCGTTCGCGCCTTCGCCGCAGGAAGGGACAGGGCGTTCACCAGCGACCGCCAGGATGCGCGCGTTGCAGCGATTGCATCTCGGCCACGATGAAGCCCATGTGCTCGCTGTGCCGCCCGAGCGTGCCGGTGCTCTGGAAAGGCGTGGCGGGCGGCACCGTCAGGCCGGCTTCGTTGAAGACCGCGGCCACCTCGCGCTGCCATTCGGCGGCCAGCGCATCGCGCCCCGGACCGAGGCCGCTCGCTTCGGCCGCCGCATCGACGGCGTCGCGCACGAACATCTCGTTCGTGTACGGCCAGGCCCGCTCCAGCGCGGCGGCGAGGCGGCGCGACGACTCCTCGGTGCCATCGCCCAGGCGCACGACCCAGTCCCCGGCATGTTGCTGGTGGTAGCGCGCCTCCTTCACGGCCTTGCCCGCGATGGCCGCGAGCTCGGCGTCGGACGAACCGGCCAGGCGCTGCCAGACCTGCTTGAACCAAGTGGCGAGCAGGAAGTTGCGCAGCACCGTGTCGGCGAAATCGCCGCCGGGCGCGTGCGCGCTGCTGCGGCGCATCGGCTGCTCAGCCAGCGTGAGATTCAGGAACTGGCCTTCGTCGCGCAGGAAGGCGAGCTGGTCTTCATCGAGGCCCTGCCCTTCGAGCCGCGCCGCGTGCGTGAGCAACGCACGTGCCTGTCCGATGAGGTCGAGGGCCATGTTGGTGAGCGCGATGTCCTCCTCGATCACCGGCCCGTGACCGCACCACTCGCCCAGGCGCTGCGCGTGGATGAGCGCGGTATCGGCCAGGCGCAGCACGTAGCGCACCGGCGGCGTGAGGTTCAGGCGGATCGATTCCGCGGTGGCTGTCATCTTCCGCCCCTTACATGTGGTTCACGGACTCGGGCAGCTCGTAGAAGGTCGGGTGGCGGTACACCTTGTCCTCCATCGGGTCGAAGAGCTCGCCCTTGTCGGCGGGGTCGCTGGCGGTGATGTCGCTGCTCTTCACGACCCAGACGCTCGTGCCTTCCTGCCGCCGCGTGTAGACCTCGCGCGCCAGTTGCACGGCCATCTTCGCGTCAGGCGCGTGCAGGCTGCCGCAGTGCTTGTGGTCCAGGCCCGACTTCGCGCGTACGAAGATCTCCCACAGGGGCCATTCATTCTGTGTGCCGCTCCGGACTTCGCTCATGCTGCTTGCTCCTTGGTCGCCTGCTTGCGAGCATGGGCGAGCGCCGCGTCGCGCACCCACTGCCCGTCGTCCCAGGCCTTCACGCGCGCCGAGAGGCGCTCCTTGTTGCAAGGCCCGTGGCCGCCGACCACGCGCCAGAATTCGTCCCAGTCGATGGGGCCGAAGTCGTGGTGCCCGCGCTCTTCGTTCCACTTGAGCAGCGGGTCGGGCAGCGTCACGCCCAGCACCTTGGCCTGCTCGGCGGTGGCGTCGATGAACTTCTGGCGCAGGTCGTCGTTGCTGATGCGCTTGATGCCCCAGCGGACGCTCTGCGCGCCGTGCACGCTCTGGCCGTCGGGCGGGCCGAACATCATCAGGCTCGGCCACCACCAGCGGTTCACGGCGTCCTGCACCATCTCGCGCTGCGCGTCTGTGCCGTCGCGCATCATCACGAGCAGGCTGTCGAAGCCCTGGCGCTGGTGGAAGCTCTCCTCGCGGCAGATGCGCACCATGGCGCGCGCATAGGGTGCGTAGCTGCAGCGCGTGAGCGGCACCTGGTTCATGATGGCCGCGCCGTCCACGAGCCAGCCGATGGTGCCGATGTCGGCCCAGGTGAGCGTGGGGTAGTTGAAGATGCTGCTGTACTTGGCCTTGCCGCTGTGCAGCGCGTCGTAGAGCTGGTCGCGGCTGGTGCCCAGCGTCTCGGCCGCGGCGTAGAGGTACAGGCCGTGCCCGCCCTCGTCCTGCACCTTGGCCAGCAGGATGGCCTTGCGCTTGAGCGTGGGCGCGCGGGTGATCCAGTTGCCCTCGGGCAGCATGCCGACGATCTCGCTGTGCGCGTGCTGGCTGATCTGCCGCACGAGCGTTTTGCGGTAGTGGTCGGGCATCCAGTCCTTGGCCTCGATGAAACCTCCCTCGTCGATGCGGGCGTCGAAGCGCGCCTCGAGCGCGGCCTCCTCGGCGCTGCGCACGGCCTTGCGTTCTTCCTTGGGGGCGAGGTCCATCGCCTGGGTGTACATGCTTCGTTCTCCTTGTTTCAGCCAAGTGGCCGCCGCGGAACCGGCTTTGCCGGGCCGCTGGCGGCGCCCCCTGGGGGGAGGCGCCGAAGGCGCTTCGGGGGGAGCGTCATTTCGGACGCTTGTCCAGCACGCGGCGGGCCTTCCCCACCAGCGTACGTTCGATCGATTCGGGCAGGCCCACGCTCACGCGGGTGCTGACGCCGATGAGGGTCTTGATGCGGTGCTGCAGGTCGCGGCCGATGGCGGCGCGGTCGGCGCCGGCGTGCGCAGGCGCCACCTCGGCCAGCACCTCGACTTCGTCAAGCAGCCCCTCGCGGGTGACGACCAGTTGATACTGGCCCGAGAGCTCCGGCTGCGACAGCACCAGTTCCTCGATCTGCGTCGGGAACAGGTTGACGCCGCGGATGATGAGCATGTCGTCGCTGCGCCCGACGATCTTGCCCATGCGCCGCATGCTGCGGGCCGTCGGCGGCAACAGCCGCGTGAGGTCGCGCGTGCGGTAGCGGATGACCGGCAGCGCCTCCTTCGTGAGCGTCGTGAAGACGAGCTCGCCCTCCTCGCCGTCGGGAAGCACCGCGCCGGTCTCGGGGTCGATGATCTCCGGGTAGAAGTGGTCTTCCCAGATGACCGGGCCATCCTTGCTCTCGATGCACTCGTTGGCCACGCCCGGGCCCATCACCTCCGAGAGGCCGTAGATGTCCACGGCATCGATGCCTGCGCTCTGCTCGATGTCGCGGCGCATCTGCTCGGTCCACGGCTCGGCGCCGAAAATGCCGATGCTCACGCTCATCTCGCGCGGGTCCTTGCGCTGGCGGCGGAACTCCTCGCAGATGACCTGCATGTAGCTCGGCGTGCACATGATGATGTCGGGGCGGAAGTCCTCGATCAGCTGCACCTGCTTCTCGGTCTGGCCGCCGCCCATCGGCACGACCGTGCAGCCCAGGCGCTCGGCGCCATAGTGCGCACCGAGGCCCCCGGTGAAGAGGCCATAGCCGTAGCCGACGTGCACGATGTCGCCGGCACGCCCGCCGGCCGCGCGGATGCTGCGCGCAGCCAGGTGGGCCCAGGTATCGATGTCGTTCTTCGTGTAGCCCACCACGGTGGGCTTGCCGGTGGTGCCGCTGCTGGCGTGGATGCGCACCACCTGCTCGCGCGGCACGGCGAACATGCCAAACGGATAGTTCGCGCGCAGGTCGCCCTTGCCGGTGAACGGGAAATTCGCGAGGTCGGCGAGCGACTTGCAGTCGGCCGGACGCACGCCCTTGGCATCGAACGCGCGGCGGTAGTGCGGCACGTTGTCGTATGCATGCTGCAGCGTGGCGCGCAGGCGCTTCAACTGCAACGCCTGCAGTTCGTCGCGGCTGGCGCGCTCGATGGGTTCCAGTTCGCCCGGCAGGGGCTTCTTCACCGGCATGGGTTGTCTCCGTCGTTGTTCGTTCTCACGCGGCTCCCGCCGCCGTTGGTCTGCCCGCCTGCTTGCCGACTGGCAGGCCCTCCACGAGGGCCTTGCCCTTCACCGTGTAGCTGCGGCCGCGGAAGGCGGCGATCGGCTCGCCGCGCTGGTTGGTGACGGCGATGTCGTAGACGCCCGTGCGGCCGGTCTTCGCCAGCTCAGTGGCGCGGGCGGTGAGCACGTCGCCGCGGCGGGCCGGCGCCATGAGGTTGACGTCGAAACCCGACGCCACGGTGAACTCGTTGTAGGCATTGCAGGCGAAGGCGAAGGCGCTGTCGGCCAGCGTCGTGACCAGGCCTCCGTGGCAGATGTCGTGGCCGTTGAGCATGTCCTCGCGCACGGTCATCGTCAGCGTCGCGGTGCCGGGGCCGATGGATTCGACCACCATGCCCAGCAGGCGCGATGCGCGATCGTCCTTCCACATCGCGTCGCGCGAGGCCTCGGCCACCTGCTGCGGCGTGGCCGGTTGAGGCGCGGCGGAGGGCATGTCGGGAGCGCGCATGGCTCAACGGTCCTTGAAGACGGCGGGCCGCTTGGCCAGGAAGGCAGCCACGCCCTCCGCGAAGTCGGGGCCGCGGCCCATGCGGCCCTGCACTTCGGCCTCGCGGCCCAGCGCTGTCGCGAAGTCCATCGGCACGGCCGCATCGATGGCCAGCCGCGTCTCGGCCAGCGCCTTGCTCGACATTCCCGCCAAGCGGGTTGCCAGCGCCATCGCCTGTTCCATCAGTTGCGCGTCGTCCACGCACTTCCAGATGAGGCCGATGCGCTCGGCCTCCTCGGCCGGCAACTTGTCGCCCGTCATGGCCAGGCCAAGGGCCCGCGCCCGGCCGACCAGCCTCGGCAGCAGCCAGGTGCCGCCGCAGTCGGGGATGAGTCCGATCTTGCTGAAGGCTTGGATGAAGCTCGCGCTGCGCGCCGCAAAGACGAAGTCGCAGCACAGCGCGAAGTTGGCCCCGGCGCCGGCGGCCACGCCGTTCACCGCTGCGATCACCGGCACCGGCATCGTGCGCACGCGTTCGGCCAGCGGCTTGTAGAAGCGCTCAACGACGGCGCCGACGTCGGCGTTGGCCGCCATGGCCGGATCGGCCAGGTCTTGCCCGGCGCAGAAACCACGGCCCGCACCGGTGATGACGACGGCGCGCACCGACACGTCCTCGGCCGCCGCCTGCAGCGCCGGCAGGAGCAGCGAATGCATGGCCGCAGTGAAGCTGTTCAGCGAGGCGGGCCGGTTCAGCGTCAGCACCGTCACGGCGCCCTGGCGGCGCACGAGAAGTGGCGGTTCGACCGCGGCCGATGAGGCTGTCGTCTGCGTCAAGGAGGGCTCCTGCCAAGGCACCGGCGAACAGCACGATTGCGGGAAGCGGGAGGCGCCACCCGAAAGATGCCATTCTTCGACCGGTCGGTCGAGGAATTCTACTGGCCGACAGCATGAGAACTCAAGGGGGCATTACTGAGGGTTTGCGCGACGCGGGGTCGCGTCGCGTGGCACGGGTCGGCCCTGCACACGCACGAGCCGCCAAAGCAGGGGAAGCCTGCGCCCAATCACCCTCCTTGCCCTTCTGCGACGTTGAAGGCGAATGGCACACTGCCGAAGCCGATGCAAGACCCCACGGACGACCAGCTCATGCGCGCCTTCGCCGGTGGCGACGGCCATGCCTTCGAACGCCTCTACGCGCGGCACGAACAGGCGCTCTATCGCTTCGTGCGGCGCCTGCTCGGGCGCGCCGCCGCCACGCAGGCCGACGAGGTCTTCCAGGACACCTGGATGCGCGCCATCGAGGCCCGCGCCACCTGGCAGCCACAGGGTGCGGCCTTTCGCACCTGGCTGTTCACGATTGCCCACCACCGTGCTGTCGACTGCCTGCGCAAGAGCGGCCGCGAGGTCTCGCTCGCGTGTGACGACGAGGACGGAGACGCCCAGCCCTTCGAGCCCGTCGGCACTCCCTGGTCGGGCTGGCCCGATGCGCCACTCGGCACGCCGAGCCCGGAGGGCGGCGCCGAGGACCACCTCTTCTGGCGCCGTGCCGGCCAGCGGCTGCTCGACTGCCTCGAGGGGCTGCCACTGCCGCAGAAGACCGCCTTCCTGCTGCACCACGACGACGGCCTCGCGGTGGACGAGATGGCACGTGCGCTCGAGGTGGGGTTCGAAACGGCCAAGACCCGCCTGCGCTACGCCATGGCCAAGTTGCGGGTCTGCATGGGCGCCTACCTGCCCGCCGAAATGAAGCCATGAGCCGCAGCGAAGAGCCGGGACGCGACCCGCATCTGCAGGCCGCGTTGCGGCATGCCCCCGACGGGCAGTTGAGCGCGCCACCGTTGCTGAGCGCGAAGATCGTCGCTGCCGCCCGGCGAACCGCCGAGGCATCGCGGCCGCAGCAGCGTTGGTGGCGACGGCTGGACGCCGCTTGGAACCCCTGGCGCATGGGCGGGGCAGGCACGGCCGCGGCGGCGCTTTTGGCGGCCACGGTCTTGTGGGTCGGGCGCGACGAGCAGCCGGCGGCGCCCGATCCAAGACCGACGCCGCAGGAGCAGGTCACAGCACAGATCCGTACCGGGGCACTCCGTTCGGCGACGGCGCCGGGGCCAGGGCCAACGACATCGCCCGCTTCGAGTGCCCAGGCGCCGCCGGTCGGAACACGAGCGGTCGACCGGGTCACGGGCAGCTCTTCGGCTCACGGGTCATCGCCACAGGCGCCCGCTCTGATGGCCCGGCCGGCCCCAAGCCGCAAGGTCGAGGCGGCGCGAGACCCCGTCAGCGTGCGCCGTGCCGACGGCGCCAGCGACGCGGACACGCCGGCCGCTGCGGCCGCCGCGACTGACAGGTCCGCGGAACGGGCAGGGTCCGCGGCACAGGCCACGGAACGGCGGACCGCCGATGCGCTTCGCCGCATCGCGCCGCCGCCACAGACCAACCCACCCGCGGCAGCGGCCGCGGCACCCTCCCCCGAGCCTGCGGCCGCACGACCCGCGCCGTTCGTCGATACCGTTCCTCAAGCGCCGGCCAGAGATGTCGATTCGCCACGCGCAGCGCCCTCCGTCGCCGCGCCCGAGGTAGCGGCACCCCCAAGGCCGGAGCAACGGTCGGAGACGAGAGCCGCCCCGCGACTACGCCAAGGCGCTGGCGCGAACGGGGCCCTCGCACCGGCCCCCGCCGACGCCGGGACGCCCGCAGCACCTGCGGCCCCGGTCACGCCATCACGCTCAACGCCAGCTGCCCCGGCTCCCGCGGCGCAGGGTGTGACGGCGCTGCCGGTGCCGACACGAGACCCCGCCATCGGCGCCAGCGCCATGCTCTCCGTTTCACGCCAACCACTGGTGGAAACTTGGCTCGCCATGTCGAATCCCGCTGCGTGGCGCAGGCGCGCAGCGGGCGTGGAAGAGGCACCGCTGGCGGCGGGATGGCTCAGCGAGCTCGTCGCCGCCACGCGAGGCCGTTGGACGACCGCCCCCGCGGGCACCGCCGGCTCCACCGGCAGTACCGACGCCATGGCTGCGGCTGAAGCGTGGACGCTCGTCCAGCCGGGTGGCAGGCAGGTGACGCTGACTTGGCTGGCCGGCGGGGTGGTTGCGTGCGACGTTCAGGCCGCACGCTGCGAAACGGCCCGCCTCGACGAGGCCGTGCAGGTGGCCCTGCGCCAGGGGCTGCGGCGCTGATCGACCGCTTGGGGATCGGTCGAGGGTCGCGTCGGAGCGCCGAAGGGTGAGCGAGCAGGCGCCGGGCACGGGTTCCGGTACTCCGCCCAGTGGTGCGGTCGGTTCTCGCCTGTCGTCACCGACGAATGTGCCAGACCTTCGACGCGGGCAGGCGAAGAACAGGGCCGGCTCAGCGGTGCATTTCACGCGGGCGCCCTGCCCGGCATGTGCACCGCGCCGGGCCGAGACTCAGGAACGGGGGTAGCGCCGCTCCAGCCAGGCCAGCAGCGTGCGCAGGGTCTGCGCCTCACCACCCACCGGCCGGCCCGGCCTGGCGCTGTCGCTCCAGGCGAAGAGATCGATGTGCAGCCATGGCAACTTGCCGGGCACGAAGTCCTCGAGGAACAGCGCTGCCGTGATGGCGCCGGCCATCGCCCCCTTGCCCGTGTTGACGATGTCGGCGATGTCGCTCTCGATGAGGCCGTGGTAGTCGCGCCAGAGCGGCATGTGCCACAGCGGGTCGCGCAACTCAAGGCCGAGGTCCACGATCTCGCGCGCCATCGCCAGGTCGCGGCAGAAGAGCGCCGGCAACTGCGGCCCGAGCGCCGTGCGCGCCGCTCCGGTGAGCGTCGCGAGGTCGATCATGAGGTCGGGCTGGCCCTCGGCACCATAGGCCAGGGCGTCGCACAGGATGACGCGCCCCTCGGCGTCGGTGTTGCCGATCTCGATGTGCAGGCCGGCACGGGTCTTGAAGATGTCACCTGGGCGGAAGGCATTGCCGGCGACGGCGTTCTCCACCGCCGGAATCAGCAGTTGCAGGCGCACCGGCAAGGCGAGCGCCATGATCATCTGCGCCAGGCCGAGTGCGTTGGCGGCACCGCCCATGTCCTTCTTCATCAGCCGCATGCCATCGGCCGGCTTGAGATCGAGCCCGCCGGAGTCGAAACACACGCCCTTGCCCACGAGCGTGACCAACGGATCGCGCGCCTTGCCCCACGTCAACTCCACGATCCGCGGCGCGCGCGCCGCGGCGCGGCCGACGGCGTGCACGGCGGGAAAGCCTTGCGCCAGCAGCTTGTCGCCGACGATCTCGCGCACCTTGGCCTTGTGCTGGCGCCCCACCATGCGCACGGCCTCGGCCAGCTCGGCCGGGCCCATGTGCTCGGCCGGCGTGTTCACGAGATCGCGGGTCGCCGCCGTGGCCGCGGCCAGCACGAGGCCGCGACGGCTGTGTTCGTCCAGCGGCAGCGACAACTGCGCTGCCTCACGCTGGCGTGGCTTGTACAGGTCGAATGTGTAGGCACCGAGCTCCCACGACATCGCGGCCACCGCTGTGTCGGCCATCAGTCCACCCGAGCCGAGGTGATAGCGCCCCGCGGGCAACGCCTTCGGCAATGCAGCCAGCAGCCACGGGTCGGTAACGTCGCGGATACCCGCCCAGACCTCGCGCAGCGCCCCGTCGGCCCCCGGCACCAGCGCGTGGCTGTCCGGCTTGCCGGCAAATCCCGTGGCGGCCAGCCAGCGCCGGGCCTCTGCTGGCAGCGCACGGGCGTGGCCGCTCCACTGCTCGAGGGAGGTGAGGTGGATCGGCACGCTGCCGCGTGCCGGCTTTGCTTCGAGTTGAACGGTCATGGGGTGTGCAAGGGTGGCAATTCGACCCCAGCGGGGGCCTGGCGTTGGCCCGGGCGGCGGCAGGGCAGTCCGGTCGCCGCGCTCTTGCGACCGCTGGCGCCCTCGTACGGCAGTCCGTCGCAACGTGGCTGCGCCCGGCGGTCCCGCTGCCTAAGCTGTCTGCATCGTGCCACAGACACGTGGCCCGACCTTCGATCGATGCTCAAGGAGAACCCGACCATGAACCCGCTGCGCGCCATCACGCGACCCGTACGCGACCTCGTCGACGCCGTCGTGCTGCCCTTCAAGGCCCTGTTCGTCGTCGGCCTGTGCGGCACCATCAACTGGTTCACCTACAGCGGCACGTGGTGGGTGAAATGGGTGGCGCTCGGCATGGGCATTGCCGTGCTGGTGGCCTGGGCGCGCGCGGCGCGCCTGCTGCTCGTGCTGGCGCTCGTTCTCTGGGTCGGGCGCATCCTGCAGCGCCGCTACGGCGAGCAGGCCAAGGCGCAGTTCGACGACTGGGTGCGCACCGCTCGGCCCGGAGCGGCCGCGGTCTTGTCCGCCATACGGCAGCGTCCGCGCGGCGGCGCGCATCCGGCCGGCTGAGCCTGCACCCGACTTCAGCCTGGTCCCGGCACGGAGGTGCCGTGCAATGCTCCACCGCAGCGAAGAGGGCGGGCCGCCTCGAGGGGCGGTTCGCGAGCATCATCGCCGGACAAGGTTGGGCGCGGGGAGGCGCATTCGGGCATGGATCTCGGCATCAACGGCCGCAAGGCGATCGTCTGCGCATCGACCCAGGGACTCGGATTCGCCTGCGCGCAGGCACTGGCCAACGAAGGCTGCGTGGTCTGGATCAACGGCCGCAATGCCGCCCGCCTGGCCAGCGCCGCCGAGCAGATCCGCCGGGCCACGCACGGCGTCGTGCACCCCGTGCAGGCCGACATCAACACCGAAGCCGGCCGCGAGGCGCTGCTGGCCGCCTGTCCGCAGCCCGACATCCTCGTCAACAACAACGCCGGCCCGCCGCCGGGGCAGCTGGCCGACTGGGACCACGCGGCCTGGATGGCGGCGCTCGAGTCCAACCTCGTGGCCGGCGCGATGCTGATTCGTGGCGTGCTGGCCGGCATGCGGACGCGCCGCTTCGGGCGCATCGTCAACATCACGTCGGCCAACGTGAAGACGCCGCGCGCCGGCCTCGGCCTTTCGACAGCGGCCCGAGCCGGTCTCACGGCCATCAGCAAGGCGCTTGCACGTGAGGCCGTGGTCGACAACGTGACCATCAACAACCTGCTTCCTGAGCGCTTTGACACCGCGCGCCAGGAGTTCACAGCCCGGCGCCTGATGGCCGAACAGGGCATCTCGCGCGAGCAGGCCCGGCAGCAGCTGGCCGACACGCTGCCGGCACGGCGACTCGGGCGACCGGAAGAGTTGGGCGCCGCCTGTGCCTTCCTGTGCGCCGCGCACTCGGGCTTCATGACCGGCCAGAACCTGCAACTCGACGGCGGCGCCTACGCCGGGCTCATCTAGCCGTCTTCATCGTGAACCGGCGAGGCGTTACGGCGCCCCGTAGGCCACCGCGGGGCGTCCGCCGATGATGGCGCCCATGTCCGGCGCCGCCCCACTGAATCCGTCCGTGATGTTCGGTATCGCCACGCCCGCATTGCGCATCGACGCGCCAGAGGCAAGCGCGGGCACCTGAGTGGCCGTCACGCGGGTGAGGTGGTTGGGTCCGAGTGCAACCGACGGCGTGAAGGGGTCGCTCGTGGTGAGGACATCGAACTGGTGCCGGCGCGTCGAAGTGCCGAAGAGCGGCGATGTGGCCACCTGCCCCACGCCCGAGATGGCCTGCGAGATGCTGCCGTAGCTGGCGCCGGACGTCGTCCACCACACCTGCCCGTTCGGGTACCACGCGTTATGCGTGAAGTCGATCGGGCTGTTGCCTTCGGCTTCGAACGCCAGGGTCTGCCCGCTCGTGCCGCGGTAGACGACGATGTTGTTGCGGTAGCTGTAGCTGCGCAACACGCCGTCGTTGTTCTGCACCCAACCCCAGTTCGTGCGGCCCTCGGTGCGCACGACGGTGTTGTTGTAGACCATGAAGCCGCTGTTGGTGTTGTTCAGCTTGTAGGGGCCGCGCATCGTGTTGATGGCGACATTGCGAAAACAGTACAGCGGCCCGCCGTACACCGGGTCCACCGACATCAGCGTGCCGCAGTTGGTGACGTGGTTGTCGTAGAAGCTCAGGTTGCGCGTGCCGTAGTCGGCCTCGAAGGCGTCGTCGCCAGTCATCTTGACGAGGTTGCGCCAGTAGTGCACGGCCGCCGAGAACACGCCCTGCGTCACGGCGAAGCAGTCGCCGAAGCCTTCGAGCGTGTTGTTCCAGGCGCAGTTGCCCTCGCCCGGCAGGCGGATGCCGTCGTCGTTCCAGGTCGCGTTGGTCTCGATCTCGGCCTGCGTCCACGGGTTGTTGCCGGTGAGCCGGCAGTGGTAGACGAGCACACCATTGATCGTGTCGTAGCCGACGATGCCCATGTCGACGCCGGTGATCACGAGGTTGCGGAAGGTGACGTTGGTCTGCCCGGCGTTGCCGTCGTAGAACAGCACGCCGAGTGACGACGCGGCCGTGCCCGAGTTGACACCGGAGCCCTGAAGCGTGAGGTTCTCGACCACCACGTGCGACGCGTTGCGCACCTGCAGGCAGGTGTCGTTGTCGCGGACGACCACGCCCGCCTGGCTGGCGCCGCGGATGACGATCGGGTTGGCCGCCGTGCCCGAGCGTGAGAGGAAGAGGTTGAGGTTGTTGTACTGGCCGTCGGCCAGCTGAAGCACGTCACCCGGATTCAGTGCCGCCAGTTGTGCAACCACGTTGGCCGGCGTCGCCGTCTTGTTGGCAGAGGCGGCTGCGGCCGGCAACGCGCGCGTCGTGAAGCTCCGTGTCGCCACCTGCGCCGCCTGTCCCGGCTCGTTGACGGTGAGCTCGATGCTGTATGCCGTTCCGGGCAGCAGGTCGAAGATGCTGCCTGCAAACGCGTCGACCACGGCCACGGGCCCCGCAATGCTGTAGTCCGGGCGAATGCGCAAGAGCGGATGTGCCTGGATCCACGTGGCGTCCCCGTTGCGGCGGTAGCGCACGGCAACCGTCGTGGCGTAGGAGAAGGAGCGCACCGTCGGCAGATAGAGGCCGATCTGCTCGGGCGTCGCACGCTCGAACCGCCAGTCCAGCCCTGCCAGAGACCCCACGGGGGCAGGTGTGGGCGCCGGCGTGGGTGCGGGTGTCGGCACCGGGGCGGGCGTGGGCGCTGGCGTTGGGGCCAGTGTTGGCCCCGGGGTGGGTGCGGGGGTGGGTGCGGGGGCGGGACGGGGGGTCGGTGCTTGCGTGGGTGCCGGCGTAGGCGCCGAGGTCGGCCCAGGCGTCGGAGCGGGCGTCGGAGCGGGCGTAGGTGCGGGCGTCGGAGCCGGCGTCGGTCCGGCGGTCGGGACCGGCGTCGGTCCGGGCGGTGGCGTCGGCGCCGCGGGCGCGGGGGCCGAGGTCGGTGCGGTGTCGCCGCCGCCACCGCACGCCGCAACGGCGGTCGCGCCAAGCGTGGCGCTCACCTGCGCCAAGAAGAGGCGCCGCGTTCTGGCGTGCTGCTCGCTGCGCGAAGGTGCACTGGCCGCACCGTCGTGTCGATCGTAGCCTTCCGAGCCTTCTGAGCTCGCTTCGCCTTCTGATCCTGCTGCGCCTTGCGCGTCCTGCGCCCCGATGTCGTCCATGCCCGCGTTTCTACGCGCCCCGGCCGGGGACTTGGTAACCGTTCGTGCGGCGGCACCTGATCAGACGACGTTCAGTTCACGCAGCGGCCGATCCCGCAGCACGCGCTGCCATCCGAACGCTCCGAGGTCGAGGCTGCGGAAGCGGCCGTGCACCACCAGTTCCATCAGCGCCCGCCCGATCGCCGGCGATTGCTGCAGGCCGTGCCCGCTGAAGCCGTTGGCGAAGAGCAGGTTGTCGACCTCCGGGTGGGCGCCGAGGATGACGTTGTGGTCGAGCACGTTGACGTCGTAATGCCCGGCCCAGGAGGAAAGCAGTCGCGCGGCCTCGAAGCCCGGTACGCGTCGTGCAAGCGTCGGCCATAGCCGCTCCTCGAACCAGCCGGGCGGCACCTCGAAATCGGTGCACTCCGGGTCCTCGGACTCGGGCGGCGCAATGCCGCACAGGAAGCCCGCGCCTTCCGGGCGGAAGTACACGCCACTCGGATCGATGACGAGCGGGCAGCCCGCCGCGGCCTCCGGGCTGCGGAAATGGAAGACGCAGCGCTTGCGCGCCTGCACCGGCAAGACAATGCCCGCGGTGCGGGCGAGCGCGGCCGCACCGGTGCCGGCGGCATTGATCACGGTGGCACAGCCGATGGTCGTGCCATCGTCGAGTTGCACGGCGCTGATGCGCGAGCCTGCGCGCTTCAACGCGCGTACACGGCCGACGCGCAGGTGCACCCCCAGCGCACGCGCCTTGCGCTGAAACCCGTGCATCAGCCCGTGGGCGTCGAGCCACCCTTCGCCGGCCAGGCCGAGCGAGCCGCCGGCAAGGTCGCCGGTTTCCAGCCAGGGGAAGCGCTGCGCGAGCGCGTCGCGCCGGAGCAAGGCCACCTCGGCACCTTCGGCCCGCTGCACCGCATGGTTGCGCTGCAGGATGGGCCAACCCGCCTCCGTGGCGAGAAACAGGTAGCCTGCTTCGACAAAACCGATCAACGGTCGCACGCCGTCGACCTCGAGACGCGCACCAGCCTGGCGCAGGAACTCGGTGCCGAACATCGACAGTCGCACGTTTTCCGCGGTGCTGAACTGGTGCCGAATGGAGGCCAGCGAGCGTGTCGTCGCGCAGTGCGCGTAGCTGGTGTCGGCCTCGATCACCAACACGCGCGCGCTCTTGGGCAGGGCTTCGGCGAGAAAGAACGCCGCAGCGCTGCCGATCACCGCCCCACCGACGATCACGACATCGAACGAATCCATCATCACCCCGAGTGTTCCACGCCGTCCGCCTCGCTCAGAATACGGCGCTCATGTCGCCAGCCGAACCGCTGCATTGCACGATCGACATCGAGGCCTCAGGCTTCGGCCGCCAGAGCTATCCCATCGAGGTTGGCTGGGCCCTGGCCGACGGCCGCACCGGTTGCGTCCTCGTGCGGCCGCCGGCGCACTGGACGCACTGGGACGAAAGCGCCGAGCGGGTGCACGGCATCACGCGAGAGACGCTGCGCCAGCACGGTCGCGACCCGATCGATGTGGCACTGCGGCTGAACGCCGAGCTGGGCGGCCAGACCGTCTACTCCGACGCCTGGGGCCACGATTTCGCCTGGATCTCGCGCCTGTTCGACGAGGCGGAACTGCCGCGCCACTTCAAGCTGGAACCGGCTGCCAGCCTCTTCGGCGAGACCCTGCTCGGGCAACTCGACGAGGTGCACACCGCCGCCTTCACTGAACTCGCGGTGGCGCGGCACCGTGCCAGCAATGACGCGCGCGCGTTGCAACGCGCGCTGCAGGCGCTGGAGCAGCGCCCGGGCCGGCGCATGCGCTGAGGCGGCCACCATTCCCTTTCCTTCTCTACTCGGCCCGACCGGCCAAGCCTGCTCCGGCCGGCCATGGGCCGGCCACCGCCTTCAAGCGCCCTCGCGCTCCTGCAACAGCCGCCACATCACCTTGCCGCTGCCGCTCTTGGGCAGGGCGTCGACGAACTCCACGACGCGCGGCACCTTGTAGGCCGCCATGTGCTCACGCGCCCAGGCGACGAGGTCCTCTGGGCGAACCTTGCCGACCGAATCGGCGCGCACGACGATCACCGCCTTCACCGTCTCGCCTCGGTAGGCGTCCTTGGCGGAGATCACGCAGGCCTCCTGTACCCAGGGGCACTTGAAGAGCAGAAGCTCGACTTCGCTTGGCCAGACCTTGAAGCCGCTCGCATTGATCATGCGCTTCAGGCGGTCGGTCATGAAGAAGTAGCCCTCGTCGTCCATGCGGCCCAGGTCGCCGGTACGGAAGAAGGGCTTGCCGTCGATCTCGATGAACGCGGCCTTCGTCGCCTGTGGATGGCGCCAGTAGCCCTTGAAGACCATCGGCCCATGCGTCACGATCTCGCCGGCCTCGCCAGGGGGCAGTTCGGCGAGCGTGTCGGGGTCGATGATGCGGCTGTCGACGCCGAAGATCGGGATGCCCAGGCACTGCAGCTTCGCGCGCTCGGGCGGGTTGGCGTGCGTGGGCGCGGCGGTTTCGGTGAGGCCATAGCCCTCGGCGAAGGTCAGGCCGAACTCGTCGCGCAGCCGCTCGGCCACCGCATGCGGCATGGCCGCACCGCCGCCGCTCATGTAGCGCAGGCTCGTCAGGTCGAAACGCTTGACGTTGGGGCTGCCGAAGAGGTCGATGACCATTGTCGGGATGCAGGTCCAGTGCGTGACGCCGTGACGCGATAGCAGTCGGCCGGCGAGCTCCCGGTCCCAGCGCGGCATCAGCACCGAGGTGCTGCCGAGGTAGACGCAGCTGAGTACGCTGTACATCATGCCGGTGATGTGGAACATCGGCACCACGGCGAGCGACACCGACTCGGCGTTTGCGAAGCCCCACAGCCCGCCGCCCACGACGTTGGCCATGAGCGTGCGGTGCGTGTGCATGCAGCCCTTGGGCAGGCCCGTGGTGCCAGAGGTGTAGGGAAGCAACGCCAGGTCGTCCGGGCCGGCCTGCGGCGGACGGGTGGGGCGCTGGCCTGCGGCCAGCGCGTCGGTCCAGCGCGTGCAGCGCTCCGGCAGCGGTGGGTCGGCGTGAAGCCAGTCGAAGATGGCTGGCGCCGGGCGCTCGGCCTCTTCGAGCTCTTCGGGCATCGTGTCGCACAGACGCGTGGCGACGATGTGCTGCAGTCGAGCGCTCTCGGGCAGCCTTGCATTCGCCTCGGCCACGATGGCGGCGAGATCCACGCTCGTGATCGCGAAGCGCGCGTCGGGGTCGGTGATGTAGTGGCCGAACTCATCGACCCGGTTCATCGGGTTCACCGGCACCACCACCGCGTCCAACCGCTGCACGGCGTAGAAGGCGACAACGAACTGCGGGCAGTTCTGCAAGAACAGCAGCACCCGGTCGCCCCGCGCCAAGCCCTTCGCCTGCAGCCAGCCGGCCAGTGCTTCAGCTTGGGCATGCAGTTCGCCGAAGGTGAGCACGCGGCCGAAGAAGACGTAGGCGGACTTGTCCGGGTAACGCCGCGCGCTCACCTCGAGGTTGAACCAGAGCGACGTCTCGGGAATGGTCAACTCCCGCGGCAGGCGCTTGGGCCAGATGGCGGCGTGGCGAGGCTCGCCTGCGGGGCGCGCGGGCACCGGCGGCACTTCAGTTCCTGCCGGCATCACGCGGGGGCGCCTGCAGTCGCCAGACATGGCACTCGGGGGCACTCCGGGAAGTCGGCAGAGAACATTCACGCTCCATGCACACGTCGTACGAAAGTTGAGATCGTCCCCGGCAGACCTCCAAAGGCGGCGCAACCGCGGACGGCGGTGATGCGGGCGCGCGAGCCGCCGCCCGTGCGGCCGGTCGCGAGGCCGGCATCGGCTGCCGCGCGGTGACCGCAGGCAGAGCGGCCGCCGTCACGGCGGACGCGACGTTACCCGATTCGATGCGTTGCGCCGCCACAGGCGTGGCCCCGGTCCCACTGGCGGCGGCTTCGACCCCAGGCAACCCCGAGGCGGGCGCTGGCGCCGAAGCCGGTGGTTGCGCGGGCGGGGTCACGATGGGCGCGTCTGCCATGGCTGGCGCAGGAGCGCTCGCGGGCGCGGAAGCGGGTGCGGATGCCGGCGTCGTCATGTCGGCCACGGCGGCCGAGGCCGCCGCCGCTGGCGCCGCCGCAGCGCCTCGCGGCGCGAGCCTTGTCCAGGCGAAGTAGCCCGCCACGCCGGCCAGCGCGAAGAACACCATCGCCAGCGGCAGCCAGCGCGAGCGCGCCGGCGGCGGTGGCAGGCGATGCGAGTCATCGGCAGCCATCGGCAAGGTGTCGACTTCCAGTGCCGGCAACGCCGCCGCTGCGCGCAGGGGGGCAGGCTCGGCGCGAACCGCTTCGACGGCCGGAGGGTGCGCGCGCATGTCGAGTTCGAGCTCGGCCTGCCGGGCATCGCCCAGAGGCACCGTCACCACCTCGGGCGCCGAGCGCGCCGCGCGCAGCCACGCCTCCGGGTCCG
>JAEUPE010000104.1 GCA_016790435.1 Rubrivivax sp.
CCCATGATGCCGAACATCGTGTCCACGCCCTGCGCGACGAGCGTCTCGACGAAGGCTTCGGAAGGCGTCATGCGCGTGAGGCCGCTGACGACGGTGCGGGCGGCGATCGGCTGGGGGGAATTCATCGGCAGGTCTCCGGAAGGGGGCGCGAAGTCGCGGTGTGGCGGGTGAGCGGGCATCATAGCGACGGATCCCGAAAACCGGAACGGGGCATTCCGGAAGGCGAGACGGCCGCGGGTTTGCCGCTACCATCGCGCCCGATGCCCGCCGCCACCGCCCCGAAGCCCCTGCAGCGCGCGCGGCCCGCGCAGAACGCGCAGCGCACGGCCCGGGCGCCGGCCCGCCGCGCCGTGGCCGAGGTGCAGGGCGAAACCCCGGCGCTGCGCCTGCTGGCGCTGCTGGAGCACATCGCCGCGCGCGAGGGGCCGCATTCGCTGCAGGCGCTCTCCGACGCCACCGCGCTGCCCAAGGCCACGATGCACCGCATGCTGCAGCAGCTGGAAGGTGCGGGCCTGCTGCAACGCGAAGGCGACGGCCGCCAATACGGCGCCGGCGCGCGCCTGCGCCGCCTGGCCGAGAGCCTGCTGCTCAACAGCGGCTTGCACGGCGCACGCCACCAGGTGCTGCGCGCGCTGGTGGACGAGCTCGGCGAGAGCTGCAACCTCACCGCGCTGGCCGGCGGCGAGGTGCTGTACGTGGACCGCGTGGAGACCGCCGCGCCGCTGCGCTTCTACCTGCAGCCCGGCTCGCGCGTGCCGGTGCACTGCTCGGCGAGCGGCAAGCTCTTCCTCGCGCAGATGCCCAAGGCCGAGCGCGAACGTCTGCTCCGGGCCACGCCGCTGGAAGCTTTCACGCCCGCCACGCTGACCAAGCCTGCGGCGCTGGCAGCCGAGCTCGCGCGCATCGAGCGCGAGGGTTATGCCCTCGACCGCGAGGAGTTCCTGCCCGGCCTCGTGTGCGTGGCGGTGCCGGTGCCGGTACCTCCCTCTGCCACGGTGGCCACGGCGGGCGGTGTCGCGAACGGCCAGCGCGCCGCCCTGTGCCTGGCCGTGCAGGCCCCCGCCATGCGCATGCCGGTGGAGCGCGCCGCGCAGGTGCTGCCAGCGCTGCGCCGCGCCGCGCAGGCCCTGGCCGCGCTCGACGGCGCGGCGCCCGCGAGATCAGCGCGATCGAAGGGCCCGCGGACGCCGACCTCCTCGACCCCCGCCAAGCCCGCCCCCAGGAGACCCCGTTGAGCGACCTGCAAACCTTGAAGCCGACGCGCCCCGTCTCCGTGCGCGAGGTCTTCGGCTTCGATTCGCCGATCGAAGTGCGCGCTTTCGCCGAGCGCGACGAGCACGTGCCCGAGGTCGACACCGCCTACCGCTTCAACCCCGACGTCACGCGCGCGCTGCTCGCCGGCTTCGCGCGCGACAAGCGCGTCATGCTGCAAGGGCTGCACGGCACGGGCAAGAGCACGCACATCGAGCAGGTGGCCGCGCGCCTGAACTGGCCCTGCGTGCGCGTGAATCTGGACGGCCACATCAGCCGGCTCGACCTGGTCGGCCGCGACGCCGTGGTGTTGCGCGAGGGCCAGCAGGTCACCGAGTTCCAGGAGGGCATCCTGCCCTGGGCCCTGCAGCGCCCGGTAGCGCTCATCTTCGACGAATACGACGCCGGCCGCCCCGACGTGATGTTCGTCATCCAGCGCATCCTCGAGCGCGACGGCAAGTTCACCCTGCTCGACCAGAACCGCGTCATCACGCCGCACCCTTATTTCCGCCTCTTCGCCACCAGCAACACCGTGGGCCTGGGCAACCTCAACGGCCTGTACCAGGGCGCGCAGCGCCTCAACCACGCGCAGGTGGACCGCTGGAACATCGTGGCCACGCTCAACTACCTCGCCCCGGAGGAAGAGGCCGCCATCGTCGCCGCGCGCGTGCCGGCCTTCGCCGGCCCCGAGCACCGCGACATGCTCGCCGCCATGGTGCAGCTGGCCACGCTCACGCGGCGCGGCTTTGCGGTGGGCGACCTGAGCACACTGATGAGCCCGCGCACGGTGATCAGTTGGGCCGAGAACCTGGAAATCTTCGGCGACGTGGGCACCGCCTTCAAGCTCGCCTTCGCCAACAAGTGCGACGAGGCCGAGGTGCCGGTGGTGGCCGAGTACTTCCAGCGCTGCTTCGGTGAAGAGTTGGCAGGGACCGCTCCACCCGCGTGATGAGGCCCGTTTGGGCAGCGCAACGGCCGGCCCGCCAATCGGTAGCATGAAGCGCCCCTGGGCCCAAGACCTCGGCACCCACCCGCCGCCGCCACCGCCCGCCCCTCCATGGCCGACCTGCAAGCGCTCGTCCAACAAGCCCTCGAAGCCGGCGACCGCAGCGACCACGCCGGCATCGACCTTGCCGCGCCGCCGGCCCTGGCGGCGGCCGCCACGGCCGGGCGCGACGAGCTGCGCTGCGAGGTGCTGGGCGCCTGGTCGCAGTCGGCCTACCGTCGCAACGACTTCCCCATGGCCGCCCGGCTGGCCGCCGAGGCGCGCGAGCTCGGCCTGCGCAGCACGCAACGCGCCGCCCGCGCCGAGGGGCTGGTGGCCTGGGCCCGCATCCTGTGGAGCGGCGGCGAGCTCGAAGAGGCGCTGGAGGTGTTGGAGCTGGCGCTGCCCGACGCCACGGCCGTGGGCCGCCCGCGCCTGCAAGTACACACTTTCAATCTGCTCGGCCTGGTGCATGCCGAGCTGGGCCACCTCGACACCTCGCTCGGCCACCACGAGCAGGCGCTCGACGCCGCCGAGCGCGCCGGCGTGGCCGACCTCGAGCTGCTCGCCTGCACCAACCTCGCCGGCCGCTGGCTGGCCATCGGCAAGCGGCACGAGGCCGCGGGCGACCCCGCCGCCGCGGCCGCCGCCTGGGAGCAGGTGATCGCGTTGCATGGCCGCACCGAGGCCCTGGTGCTGCGCCACCAGCTCGTGCACGGCTGGCCGCACTTCTTGACGAGCTATGCCGCCGCGCTGCTGCGCCTGGGCCGCACGCAAGAGGGGCTGCAGGCCTTTGCCATGCACCGCGCCCTGGCCGACCCCAACCCCGACCGCCACCCCGACCGCCACCCCGACCGCCACCCCGACCGCACCAGCCTGCCGCACGCTGCGCTTCACCTGGCCCGCCACCACCAGCGCCAGGGCGAACTCGCGGCCGCCATGGCCGTGGTGACCGACGGGCTGGCCGTGGCCACGCGCCTGGGCGCCAAGATGCGCCTGGCCGAGCTGCACCTGCTGGGCAGCGAGGTGGCCGAGGCGCAGCGAGACTTCGAGCAGGCGCTGGCCCACCACAAGCGCTTCCACGCCTGGCGCGAGCAGTGCGCCGTGGACCGCGCCGCCATGAAGAGCACGCTCCTGGCCGTGCGCCTGCAAACCGAGCAGGCGCTGCAGGAGGCCCAAGCCCAGCGTGCCCGCGCGCGTGAGTTGGCGCAAGCCAACCAGAACCTGCAGGCGCACGCGCAGACGCTGGCGCGCGAGGCCCGGCTCGACGTGCTCACCGGCCTGGACAACCGCCGCTCGGTCGATGCGCTGCTGCCCATGTGGCACGCCACCGCGCGCGAGCAGCGGCGCGCGCTGCATGCGGCGCTGCTCGACCTGGACCACTTCAAGGCCATCAACGACCAGCTCGGCCACGCCGTGGGCGACGACGTGCTGCGCACCGTGGGCACCATCCTGCGCGCCCTGTGCCGCGAGGGCGACCTGGCGGCGCGCTACGGCGGCGAGGAGTTCGTGATCGTCTGGCCCGGCGCCGACGAAGATTCGGCCCACGGCGCCTGCGAGCGCCTGCGCATCGCCGTGCAGGCGCACGACTGGGCGCTGCTGCGCCCCGGCCTGCAGGTGACGGTGAGCATCGGCCTGGCCGACCTGGCGCACGACGCCACCGCCGCCGCCGGCCTGGAGCGGGTGGACCAGGCGCTGTATGCCGCCAAGCGGCAGGGGCGCAACCAGACGGTGCTGTCGCGCGATGTCTGAAACCGCCCTGGCCGAGGCCACAGAGCACGCGAGCACCCAGGCGCTGGCCCGCCGCCAGGAGCACATCGAGGCCCTGTGCGCCGCCACCATGCGCGCGCTGTGCGGCGAGCGCGAGCTGCACTACCGCGCCCGGCGTGTCTTCCACGGCGCGCGCCCGCTGCCGCGCTGGGCGCCGCACCTGCACCCGCCGCTGGAGAGCACCAGCGACTTCACCGTCTTCCGCGGCGCGGCCGACGGCATCGCGCTGCGCCTGGCGCTCAGCGATGCGGCCCTGCACCGGCGCCTCGTCGACGAAGCCGCCGCCCAGGGTCAGCCCGAGACCCTGGCGCAGAACCAAGCCCATACCCTGGCGCAGACCCAGGCCCAGACCCAGACCCAGCCCCCCGCCGAGCGCATGCTCTTCGAAGTCTTCGAGCAACTGCGCGTGGAGGCGCTCGCCCCGCAGATCTATGCGCTGCCCGGCCTGCGCCACAACCTCGGCCGCTGCTTCGAGGCCTGGTCGCTCGCCTTCCACGCGGCAGGGCACACGGCCACGGCGCGCGGGCTGCTCGTCTACTGCATCGTGCAGATGGTGCGCGCGCGCCTCACCGGCGAGCCCGCCGTGGAGCCCGACGAGGGCCTGCTCGAAGCCACGCGCGCGAGCCTGGGCCCCGCGCTCGGCGTGCCGCTGGCCGGCCTGCGCCGCCACGTGGCCGACCAGGCCGCCTACGCGCCGCACGCGTGGGCCATCGCCCGCCACGTGGCGCAGATGCTCGCCAACGCCGCCGCCGAGGCCGGCGAAGAAGACGGCGTGCGCCTGGACGCCGACGACGAGGACGAAGAAGACGACACCGCCGCCATCACCTTCAACTTCTGGATCGAGCCGCCCGACGCATCCTTCGAAGAACGCGCCGCCCTCGCCGCCAGCGGCCGCAGCCCGCTGCTGGAAGCCCCCGGCGAGCGCTACCGCGTCTACACCACCGCCTACGACCGCGAGGCCGCCGCCACCACGCTGGCGCGCAAGGCGCAGCTCGAGCAGCTGCGCACCGAGCTCGACGCGCGCATCGAAGCCGCCCGCCTGAACCTGGCGCACATCGCGCGCAGCTTCCAGGCGCTGCTGGCGCGGCCCACCGTGGACGGCTGGCAGGGCGCACTCGAAGAAGGCCGCATCGACGGCGCCCGCCTCGCGCGGCTGGTGGCTTCGCCCACCGAGCGCCGGCTCTTCCGCAGCGAGCGCATCGAGCCGCGCGCACACACCCTCGTCACCCTGCTCATCGACTGCTCGGGCTCTATGCGCGAGCACGCGTCCCACGTGGCCGTGCTGGCCGACGTGCTGGCGCGCGCGCTGGAGATGGCCGGCGTGGCCGTTGAGGTGCTGGGCTTCACGACAGGCGCGTGGAGCGGCGGCCGCGCCGCGCGCGACTGGCAGCGCGCCGGCCGCCCGCGCCACCCGGGGCGGCTGAACGAGGCGCTGCACATCGTGTTCAAGGCGGCCGAGACCCCCTGGCGCCGCGCGCGGCCGGGCATGGCCGCGCTGCTGAAGGCCGACCTCTTCCGCGAAGGCATCGACGGCGAGGCGGTGGCGTGGGCGCTGGCGCGGCAGGGGGAGTGGGAGAACGGCGGTGGCGGCGGCAGCAGTAGCCAAGGCGGCGCAATC
>JAEUPE010000137.1 GCA_016790435.1 Rubrivivax sp.
GCGCGAGGCGGCGCGCCAGCGCGGCGACGACCCCAACGAGCTGCCGCACCGCTATGCGCAGTTCATCAACAAGGTGGTGGCGCTCAAGCCGCCGGGCATGACGCTCGCCATGCACCTGTGCCGCGGCAACTTCAAGAGCACCTTCGCCGCGCAGGGCAACTACGAGCCGGTGGCCGAGGCGCTGCTGGGCGAGATGAACCTCGACGCGATCTTCATGGAGTACGACGACGACCGCTCGGGCGACTTCCGGCCGCTGCGCTTCCTCAAGAAGGGCCGCATCGTCGTGCTTGGCCTCGTCACCACCAAGTTCGGCCAGCTCGAGACCAAGGACGACCTCAAGCGCCGCATCGCCGAGGCGGCGCAGTACGCGCCGCTCGAGCAGCTGTGCCTGAGCCCGCAGTGCGGCTTCAGCAGCACCGTGCACGGCAACAATATCGCCGTCGAGGACCAGCGCAGGAAGCTGCAGCTCGTCGTCGAGACCGCGCAAGAGGTCTGGGGCTGAAGCCCCGCCCGGCATCCCACAAGGAGACACACCGATGTTCAAGCGTTCGTTGATCGCCACGCTGCTGGCCGCTGCCGCCGTGCCGGCCCTGGCCCAGGAAGTGACCCTCAAGTTCCACCACATCTGGCCGCCGCAGGCGATGGCGCCGGTGCGCGTCATCACACCTTGGTGCGACAAGGTGAAGGCCGAGTCGAACGGCCGCATCGCCTGCCAGCTGCTGCCGGCCATGAGCGGCGGCGGCACGCCGGCGCAGCTGGTCGACCGCATCAAGGACGGCGTCGACGACCTCACCATCACGCTGCCCGGCTACACGGCCGGCCGCTTCCCGGCGATGGAGGTGTTCGAGCTGCCGTTCATGACCAACAGCGCCGAGGTGGCCGCCGCCGCGGCGTGGGACTACCTGCAGAAGCACGCGCTGAAGGAGTTTCCCGGCACCAAGATCCTCGCCACCTGGGTGCACGACGAGGGCTACATCCATACCGCGAGCAAGCAGGTCAAGACGCTCGACGACTTCAAGGGCCTGAAGATGCGCGCGCCCACGCGCCAGACCAACAAGCTGCTGGCCAAGCTCGGCGCCACGCCCGTGGGCATGCCCGTGCCGGCGGTGGCCGACGCCATCAGCAAGGGCACGATCGACGGCTTCGCGCTGCCGTGGGAGGTGATCCCCGCCTTCAAGCTGCACGAGATGACGAAGTTCCACACCCAGACCGATCCGAGCCGCCCGGCGCTCTATTCGGCCGGCTTCGTCTTCGCGATGAACCAGGCCAAGTACGACAGCCTGCCGGCGGACCTGAAGAAGGTGATCGACAACAACAGTGGCGCGGCGCTGTCGCGCCAGGTCGGCAAGATCTGGGACGAGAGCCAGGCCCCCGGCCGCAAGGCCGCCGCCGACCGTGGCAACACCATCATCACGATCAGCGCCGCCGAGACCGACAACTGGATCAAGGCCAGCGCGCCCATCTACGACGAGTGGACCGCCGACATGGACAAGCGCGGCCTGCCCGGCAAGCAGATGCTGCAGGACGCGCGCGACCTGCTGGCCAAGTACCGCAAGTGATTCTGCTGGCGCGGCTGTCGCGCCTGGCCGAGTTCTTTGCGGTGGCCGGCGCGGCCATCGCGATGGCGGTGGCGCTGATGGTCGTCGTCAGCATCGTCGGCCGCGCCGCCTTCTCCAAGCCGATCCCGGGCGATGTCGAGCTGGTGCAGTTCGGCGTCGCACTCGCCATCTCGCTCGGCCTGCCGTGGTGCCAGGTGCGGCGCGGCAACATCATCGTCGACTTCTTCACCCAGCGCGCCTCGCCGCGCGCGCAACGGGCGCTGGACGCGGCCGGCGCCTTGCTGCTGGCGCTGATGTGCGCGCTGCTGGCCTGGCGCACCTCGGCCGGTGCGTTGGCGGTGCATGCCGCGCAAGAGACGACGATGAACCTCGAGCTGCCGATGTGGTGGACCTACGCCTCGCTGGCGCCCGGGCTGGCGCTGGCCGCGGCGGTGGCGTTGGTGCAAGCGTTCGTGGCCCCTTCGGCCGTGGTGCCTGAGGAGTCGTCGGCGGGGTCGCCAGCCGAAGCACGGCGGGCCACGCCCTGACGATGAGCCCCACGCTCGTCGGCCTCGTGATGTTCGGCGCCATGCTGGCGCTGATGGCGCTGCGCGCACCCATCGCCGCGGCCATGTTCATCCCGGGCGCTTTCGGCTACCTGGTCATTTCCAACAACGCCGCGCTCGTCAACCTGCTCAAGGGCAGCGCGGTGGCGCGGCTCACGGTCTACGACCTGAGCGTCATCCCGCTCTTCCTGCTCATGGGGCAGTTCGCGACGCAGGGCGGGCTGTCGCGGCGGCTCTTCCACGCCGCGGCGGCGTGGGTGGGACACGTGCGCGGCGGCCTCGGCATGGCGAGCATCCTGTCGGCCGGTGCCTTCGGCGCCGTTTGCGGCAGCTCGGTGGCCACCTCGGCCACCATCACGCAGGTGGCCTACCCGGAGATGAAGCGGCACGGTTATGCCGGCGGCCTGGCCACGGCCACGCTGGCCACTGGCGGCACGCTCGGCATCCTCATCCCGCCCTCGGTGCCGCTGGTGGTGTACGCCATCCTCACCGAGCAGAACATTGCCAAGCTCTTCGCCGCCGCGCTCGTTCCCGGCCTCCTGGCCATGCTCGGCTACATCGCCGTGCTGGCCCTCGTCTGCCGGGCGCGGCCGCATCTCGCGCCGCCCAGCGAGCGGGCGAGCTGGCCCGAGCGCTGGCGCGCGCTCTTCGGCGTCTGGCCCATCGTGCTCATCTTCGTCATCGTCTTCGGCGGCATCTACGGCGGCCTCTTCTCGCCCACCGAGGGCGCGGCGGTCGGTGCGGTGGCCACGTTCGTGGCGGGCCTCGCGCAGCGCGAGCTCACGCTGGCGGCGACGAAGGCCAGCCTCGCCGCCACCGCCGAGACGAGCGCGATGGTGTTCATGATCTTCCTCGGCGCCGACATGATGAACGCCACGCTCGCGCTGACCGGCATGCCGGCGGCGCTGGCCGGCTGGGTGGGTGGGCTGCAGGTGGCGCCGCTCGTCATCGTCGCCGCCGTGCTCCTCTTCTACGTCGCGCTCGGCTGCGTCATGGACGAGCTCTCGATGCTGCTGCTCACCATCCCCGTGCTGTTTCCGGCCATCATGGGCCTCGATCTCTGGGGCCTGCAGGGGCAGGAGAAGGCGATCTGGTTCGGCATCCTGGTGCTGATGACGGTGGGCATCGGCCTCATCGCGCCGCCCGTGGGGCTCAACGTCTACGTCGTCAACAACCTGGCGCGCGACGTGCCGATGGGCGACACGTACAAGGGCGTCTTCCCCTTCCTCGCCTGGGACGCACTGCGCGTGGTGCTGTTGCTGCTGTTCCCGGTGGTGAGCCTGGGCCTGGTGCGGCTGCTCTTCTAGCGCGCTGCCACGGCCTCGAGCCAACGTGCCAGCCGTGGCACCGGCACGGGCTTGGGCATCACTTCCAGCGCCGCCGCGGTGAACGCAGCCTGCGTGTCCGGCGACACGTCGCCTGTCAGGATGAGGGCCGGCAGCCCCGCGCCGCAGCGGGCGCGAACGACGGCGATGGCGTCGGCACCGCTCACGCTGCCCGGCAGGCGGTGGTCGGCGAGTAGCGCCTGCGGCGGGCCGTGGCGCTCGATGGCCTGCCACAGCGCCTGCGCGCGCTCGAAGTGCCGGACCTCGCAGCCCCATTGGCGCAACAGGCCGGCAAGGGCCTCGCCGGACTCACGGTCGTCCTCGAGCACGGCGACGCGCAGCCCTTGCAGCGCCGGCGCGGGCGTGCGCCTGTCCGCCGCCGCCGTGTACGCGGCCCAGGGCAGGCGCAACTCGACGCAGGTGCCGCGCCCCGGTGCCGAGCGCAGCGCCACCGGGTGCTGCAGCAGCCGCGCCAGGCGCTGCACGATGGCCAGCCCCATGCCCAGGCCCTGCTCGCGCTGCCGCGCCGGGTTGCCGAGCTGGTAGAACTCTTCGAACACGCGGGCCTGTTCCTCGGCGGCGATGCCGATGCCGCTGTCGCGCACCTGCACGCGCCAGCCGCGTGCCGCGCCGCTGCCGCCGTCCGCCGCCTGCCAGGCGGGGCGCAGGCACAGCAGCACCGTGCCGCTTTCGGTGTAGCGCAGGGCGTTGACGAGCAGGTTGCGCACCAAGGCCCCCAGCAGCTGCGGGTCGCTGTCGGTGCCGAAGCCCGCGGGGCCCGCGGGCACGGCGCGGAAGGCGAGCCGCAGGCCCTTGGCCGCGGCCTGGGCGCGGTGCTCGTCCATGAGGTCGGCCAGCAGCGTGGCGATGTTCAAGGGCTGGCGTTGCGGCACGAGCAGGCCCATGTCGGCGCGCGAGAGGTCGAGCAGCGCGTCGAACAGCGCCGTGAGCGAGGCGGCGCAGCGCTCCACGCCGGCCAGCAGGCGTGCGGGCTGAGCATCCTGCACGTGCGGCCGCAGTGCCGCCGCCTGCAGCGTGAGCGCATGCAGCGGCTGGCGCAGGTCGTGGCTGGCGGCGGCCAGGAAGCGCGTCTTGGCCTCGCCGGCCTCGCGCAGCTGCGCGTTCAATGCCGCCAGGCGCTCCTGCGCCTGCAGCGCTTGGTCGCGCTGCCGGCGCGCGGTGTCCAGGTCGTGGCGGATCTGCAGCGTGCGCTGCCGCGCCTGTGCGGCGATGCGGTTGGCGCGCTGGCGCGCGCGCGAGGCCTCGCGCTCGTGGTGCAGCGCCTGCCGCAGCTCGCCCAGGGCCTCGCAGGACCGCGCAGCCACGACATGCAGCTCGATCAGGTCGACCGGGAAGCGCGATTCGACGACGTCGTCGCGCGCCAGTTGCTCCAGCACCGACTGCAACGCCTCGCGCGGGCGGCCGGCGCGGTTCCACAGGTGGGCCTGCGTGAACACCCACTCGCAGCGCGGCGGCGCGCCTCGCGGCTGCGCGGCGAGGCCGAGGTCGAGGCACTCCTGCGCGAGCGCGAGCTCGCCGGCAGCCGAGAAGGCGATGCCCATGATGAAGTGGCGCTGGTGCCGCTGCGCGGGCGGCAGGCGCGGCTCGAGCTCGAGCAGCTTGTGCGCCATCCGGCGCGCCTCGTCCACGCGGCCCAGGCCCCACAGCGCGATCGTCAGGTTGGGGCCGGCCGATGCCATGCAACCGACCCAGCCGGGCGGCTCGCACAAGGCCCAGGCCTCGCTGCAGAGCTCGAGCGCATCTTCGAAGTTGGACAGGCTGCCCTGCAGCCCACCCACCGAGGCCAGCGCGCGTGCCAGGTAGGGGGCCTGCCCGCAGGCGCGGGCGGCTGCCAGCGTGGCGTAGTTGGGTTGCAGGGCCTCGTCGTGCCGGCCCGTGCGCTCCATCGCCAGGCTCGTGCGGGTGAGCATGAGGTAGCGCAGCAGCGCCCAGGTCGTGGACAGCGGCTCGGGCAGGCGGGCGATGTGGGCCAGCCAGGGGGTCACCGCCTGCACGGCGTCGTCGAAGCGGCGCTCGTTGATCGCGATGAGGGCTTGCACGTCCGCGACGGCGGCCACGGCGTCTTCCATGCCCGCGCTGCACTCGGCGCCGGCCGCGCCCGCTGCATCCCCTGCATCCGCTGCACGTGCCTGCCGCGCCATGCCGAGGGCCTCGGCACACAGCGCGCGGGCGATGCCCGCTTCGCCGCGTGCCACGTGCCAGCGCGCCAGGAAGCTGGCCGCGAAGACATCGCGGCGCGCCCGCTCGCGCGGGGCCACCCGGCCGCGCTTGAGCTCGGCCGCCGCCGCGCCCAGCTGGCCGGGGTCGACCCCCAGCGCCGTCCAGGCCGGCTGCAGGAGCGCCTCGAGGTTCTCGTCGACGCCGGTGGGTGTGGGCATGGTCAGCGGGGCGGGTGGCCGGAGCGGGCGTGGATCGTAGGGGCGCGGCCGCCCCGCCGTGCCGCCGAATCCGCGCAGGGTGCGCAGGAGGTCTCGCGGCAGGTCTCGCTGCAGGCATTGCGGGCGGCCGTCACCGTGGAGCCGCACGGGTCGCCGTGCCGTCCCGCGCTCAATGGCAGACGCGGCCCTCGTAGGGATACGGGTCGCCGGTGACGTACGAAGTCACCGGGCCCTGGTAGCAGCGGCTGTTGTACGGCGTGAGGTTCCAGCTGTAGACGAGCTGGCCCCAGGTGCCGTACTGGTTCATCGTGAAGGTGCCGCTGCCCTGCGGTGCCGTCGCGGCCAGGCGCACCACGCCGGTGACGACCATCTGGCCGTTGGCGTCGAGCGGCAGCGCCCAGTTCGGGATGCTGCTGCACTCGAGCAGCTCGCGCTTGCCCGGGCACATCCACATGCGCGCATTGGTGGTCGGGAAGGTGATGGCCGGCGTGAAGCTCGCCACCAGCGTGTTCGTGCTGGCGCTGTTGTTGGCGAGGTTGCTGTCGGGCGCGCCGGCCGCGATGGCGGTGTTGGCGGTGATCGTCAGGTTGCTCGGCATGACCGGCCCCTGGAGGTCGATGTTGAAGTTGCGCGTCTCGCCCACCGCGATGTTGTTGGCCAGGCAGGTGAGCGTGCGCGTGAGAACGGCGTAGCTGCAGTTGACGGGCACGGCGCGGTAGCCGTTGGGCGACGTGAGGCTGATTCGGATGTCGAGGTCGGTGCCCGGCGGCAGCACGATCGTCGTGCGTGTCTGGGCGGCCACGGCCCAGCCTTCGTTCTTCAGGCTCATCGCCCAGCGGGCCGAGCGGCCGACCTGCAGTTCACCGGGGCCGGTGAGCGTGGTGACCACGTCGGGCTTCTGCGTGGTGGTGTTCTGGGCCATGGCGCCGGCGGCGCTCATCAGCAGGAGGGCAAGGGCGGTGGTGTGCATGACAGGGGTGGCAGGTGGGTCGATGGGTGAAGGGCGGGCCCAGCGTGGGCCTTGGCGTCGCGCGGCGCGTGGGGTGTCGGCCGGCGTGCCGCCAGTCTCTGGCCCGCCCCCTGGGGGACGACCGGCCGATCGGCCGGTGGGGCCGGGTGCCGCGCGCGTGGCGGCGTGCAGTTCTTCGCGCGCCATGCGCGAAAGGCGTGGGCCGCGCCCCGCTCGACGCGCGTGCAGTCGATGATCAGCGGCATGAGTTCGATTGCCGACCCGCGTTGGGCGCTGGTGGTGGAAGACCACCCTCTCTACAGCGAAGCGCTGGTGAACACCACGCTGCGCGCCGTGCCTGGGTTGTGCTGCCGCGCCGCGGGCGGCGTGTCGCAGGCGCACCGCGTGATGGCCGAGCAGGGGCTGCCCACGCTGCTGCTCTCGGACCACCGCCTGCCGGACGGCGACGGCCTTCAGCTGCTGGCCGAGATGGCCGGCCGCGTGCCGATGCGCGTGCTGCTGAGCGGGCAGGACGACGCCTGGCTCGTGCACCGCGCGCGTGCCGCGGGGCTCTCGGCCTTCATGCCCAAGACGCTGCCGCCCGACGAGCTGGTGCTGGCCCTGCGCCGCGTGCTGGCCGGTGATGCCTGGTTCCCGCGTGGCACCGTGGCCGCGCCGCCCACGCTCACCGAGCGGCAGCTCGAGGTGCTGCGCGAAGTGGGCCGCGGCCTCTCGAACCGCGAGATCGCCGCCCGCCTGGGCGTCTCGGAGCGCACGGTGAAGGACCACCTGAGCATCGTCTTCGTGCGGCTGGGCGCCGCCAACCGCGCCGAGGCCTTGGCGCAGGCGAGTGCGCAGGGCTTGCTGCAGTTCAGCAGCCTGCAGTAGCGGCGGCGGGCCGCCTCAGCGTGCCACCCAGTGCCAAGCGGGCCGATCGAGCTCGCCTAGATCGGCCACCCGGGTCTCGCCGAATTCCTTCTGGAGCACCAACGACTGACAGCCTTGCTCCTCCAGGGCTGCAATCAAGCGCTTGGCGTGCGAGACCACGAAGATCTGCGAGCGCTCAGCCGCATGTCCGATCAGGCGCGCGAGGGCGGGCAGCAGGTCGGGATGAAGGCTGGTCTCGGGCTCGTTCAGGACCAGCAATTCCGGCGGACGCGGTGACAGCAGCGCGGCTATCCACAACAGATAACGCAAGGTACCGTCCGACAACTCGCCGGCCTTCAGCGGACGCAGCAGCCCATGCTGCTGCATGGTGGTCTCGAAGCGGCCGTCGCGCGTGTCGACGGCCACGCTGGCGCCCGGAAACGCATCCGCCACAGCTTCGTCGAGCGCCCTGGCGTCCCCGATCTCGCGGATCGTCTGCAGCGCAGCGGCCAAGTCCGTACCGTCATGCCCGAGTACGGGAGTGTGCGTGCCGATCTGCGGCGCTCGCGCCGGCGCCGCCGCGTCGGTTCGGAAGTGGTCGTAGAAGCGCCAGGATCTGATCTGTTCGCGCAAGGCCGCCAGCTCAGGTGTCTGCCGCGGGTCGGCGATCTGGGACAGCATGCTGTCGAAGCCGGCCATGTGCTCGTGCACGATCTGCCACTCGCCGCCGTCGATGCGCGCGCGCACCAGCCCGCCACGTCGCTCCACCAGCATCGCTGCTGGCCGCGGCACAGGGCCGACCCAGACAAATTCTCCCTTGATGGAGGGGTCCAGAGAGAACGCGCTGCCCGATCGATCGGGTGACGGCAGGCCCATGTCGATGGCGTAGCTGAAGTTCGACCCCACGAAGCCCAGTCCCAGGCTGATCGGCTTCTTGCGCACGGTGCCTTGGACAGGCGCCTCGCCTCGCCTTACCGCCTTGGACAGGGACTCGGGACCGGCCCAGAGCGTCGACGCCAGGCCGCCCTCGCGCGCCAGCGAGCCGACGACTCCTCCTTGCGCTGTCTCCGCCAGCAGTCGCAAGGCCTTGTAGAGATTCGACTTGCCACTGCCGTTGGCACCCGTGATGAGGTTGAGCGGTCGCAGCGGAATGACGAAGTCCCGCAGCGTCCGGTAGTTCTGGACGGCAAGGGTCTGCAGCACGGCGAGGCGGCGGTCAGAGCTGCACAGGTTCCGGCACGGCCCCGCCCAGCAGGCGCGCGTTGAGCTCGCCGCCAGAAAACAGCATCTCGTGCAGGGCTGCCTCAGCGATGTCACGAGTGACGTCGCCCTCATGGCTGGCCTCAAGGTGATGCTGAGCGATGCGCCTGAGCAGTTCCTTGATGAAGGCTGGGCTTGTGCCGTCCGTGCGCTGCGCGAGCTCCTCGGTAAGCAGAGCCGGCAACGGCAGGTCCCTGGCGTACAGCGAGATCAGTCGCTGACGCAATGCCGCCGTGGGAAGAGGGAACTCGATGGTCTGATCGATGCGGCCGGGCCGGCCAGCCAGAGCCGGCTCGAGGGTCTCCGGCCGGTTCGTGGTCAGAATGAAGAAGACGTCTGCCCGCTCGCGCAGCCCGTCCATCTCGTTGAGCAGACGGTTGAGCATCGCTTCGTCGCACGCGCCCGTGCGTTCCCCCCGATTGCGGGCGATCAGGTCGGCATCTTCGATCACCACCAAGGCGGGCTGCAGGAGGCGGGCGAGTCCCATGTAGTGTGGCAAAAGGCCCACCTCCTCTGCCGTGATGAGCAGCGTGGTGTGGTGAGGCAGCCGCCCGGCGAGAAAGCGGATGCAGTGGGTCTTGCCGGTTCCCGGGGGGCCATGGAAGAGCAGGCCCTTCTGCGTCGACATGCCCAGCTTGCGCAGCGCCGGGCGCTGTTCGGCGAACACGAGGACATTGCGCTCCACGGCCGCCAGGGTTTGCTCCGGCAGGATCACATCCTCTCGCGCCACCGTGTCCAGTTCGTGCACGTAGACGCGCGCCGCGTGTCCCGAGTAAGGGTCTTGTTGCTCCAGGGAGAGCACCCGACCGCGATAGCAGCTGTCTTTCGACAGCCTTTGCTCCAGGGCGCCGAAAACCTGCGAGCAGATCGCTGACCCCGTCTCGCCGGGAGCGGCCAGGATCTCGATGTTGCAGTCGCCACTGCGGCCGTACTCGTGGTGCTGGGCGAGCAACAAGGCGAATGGAGACTGCTGGCGCTGCAACAACCACAGGCCGTTCTTCAGGCAACTCACGGTCTCACCGCGGCCGATCTGGACGTCCTCGTATTGGGCCGGACCGATCTCCACGGCGTTGCGCCCTTGTTCCAGCAGCTTGGCGAAACCCAGGACTTCGTGCCGGTATGGCTGATGCACGCCAACGAAGTTCTCCGGGACCTCCCGAGCGCCGAACAACTGGTCCAGGGCCAGTTGAAGGTCCGCCTGCTGTCGCAGCGGATAGGTCCGCGAGGTGGCGATGAGCTCTTGGGTGCGCAGCGGCTCGAAGTGCCGCGCCAGCCGCTCGAACAGGTAGCGCTCGCCGCGAGTCGGCGAATTCTCTTCGTGCTTCTCCGGCCCCAACAGCTCGTTGCATGAGCTGACGCAGTCGCTGCAGATGAAGGCGGAGTCGCCAGCGATCAGCCTGGGAACGGACTCGGCAGTGCGATGGCAGAACTGGCATCGACCCGCTGAAATGCTCAGTTGATTCATCGCGATTCGGACTCCCCGACCGTTGAAGTGCAGTGGCTGGAGCGAAACACATTAAGAATACCCAGATTGTCCTGGGCCTTCCCCCACTGTGCGCCACCGGTCGCGCGAACTTCTGACGATGGCAGGTGCGCTCCTTGGCCGGTGTGCTCCTCGTCATGCGGTATCGGCATCAGGGCAGTCGCACCCACACGCCCAGAGCCTGCCGCCCTGCCGGCGTCCACTGCAAGGCCCGGCCCCCGGCCTGCCTGCGCACCCAACCGCGTTCGACGAAGTGCGCGAACAGCGCCACGGCCAGCGGCCCGGCGAGGTGGTCGCGCCGCTCGGACCAGTCGATGCAACCATAGGCCACGCGCGCCGCGCCGGCGCCGGCCGACTGCGAGCGCCGCTGCCACGCCGCACCATTCAGGCCGAGCGCCGAGAGGGCGTCGGCCCCGTCGGGGGTGACAGCAAATCCGCCTTCATCTCGCGCTTGCAGCCAGCCCTGCTCGCGCAGGCCGTCGAACACCGCCACGCCAAGCTGCCCGGCCATGTGGCCGTAGCAGCAGCGCGCAAAGCGCAGCCGCTCGCGCGAAGGGTGCGTCCAGTGCCGGGAGTGGCTGGCGCGTTCGGCCACCATGGCCAGCGCCTCCAGCGCGTGCGCCACGTCGCCATCGGCCAGGCGGTAGTAGCGGTGGCGGCCGCGCGGCTCGCAGGCGACGAGGCCGGCATCGAGCAGCTGCGCCAGGTGGCCGCTGGCGGTGGCGGCGCCGATCGACGCGGCCTGCGCCAGTTCACCGGCGCTCGCGAACTCGCCGCCGAGCAGGTAGCTCAGCATGCGCGCGCGGCTGGCGTCGGCCACGAGCGCGGCGACGCGTGCCAGGCGGGGCTCGTGTGGCGCGGTGGTGCTGGCTGGCATGGGGCGCCGTTCTACCGCATCGCGCCGTGGCGGGGGGCCGCCGGCCTGTGGAAGGCTTCGGCCACCGTTTCGCAGAACCGCCGCTCCTCGCGCACGATGAAGCGCTCGCGCCGCGCGGACTCGAAGTTCTCGCGTGCCTCGGCGTCTGCCTTCAAGCGCATGCGGTAGGCCTCGTAATCGGCGAGGGAAGCGAAGGCGACCAGGCCCCAGGCCTCGAAGTTGCTGCCCTCGTGCGGCAGGAAGTAGCCGACGAGGTGGCCGCCGCAGCGCGGGATGATGCGCGCCCACGCACGCGCATAGGCGGCGAAGGCGTCGCGCTGGAACGGGTCGATCTCGTAGCGGATGAAGCAGGTAAGGGCAGTGGGCGTGGTCATGGGGCGGCCTTGGGGCTTGGGTTCGCGTGGCACCGGTGCGCAGCGGGTGGTCGATGCGCGGCAGTGTGGGCGCAGGGGCCACGCCGATGCTTCGCCGGTGGCCGAAGCGTCGCCAGCCCGTCGCCGGTTCGTCACCGTCTCTCCTGTGCGCGAGGGTCTACGATGCGCCCATGCGCAGCAAGAAGACGGCCCCTGGGGGCGTGTTGTCGTGCGTGGCCCTGCTGATGCTGCTGGCCGTGCTTGGCGCCGCCACGCCGGCGCGGGCCGACGCGGGCCTCGTGGTGCAGGGCGGCGTGCGCGCCGGTGGCGGCTTCGAGTCGGCCACCGGCAATGAGGAGGAACTGCGCTTGCGCAGCGGTGCTGCGGTGTCGCTGGCCTATGAGTGGACCTACGACGACCACCGCCTGTGGCAGCTGTTCGCCGCCCACCAGCGCACGCGCCTCGCGGTCGGGCCGGCCGTCTCTTCAGGTGCAGGCACCGTGCAGGAGATGCCGCTGCGCCTGACGCACCTGCACGTGGGCGGCGTCAACTACTTCGAGGGCCCCGTGGGCGGCGGCCCTTATGTGGTGGGCGGCCTCGGCATCACGCAGCTCACACCGCGCCTGCCGGGCACGAGCAGCAAGGTGCGCGCGTCGATGAACCTGGGCATCGGCCACGAATGGCTGCTGTCGAAACCGCTGGCGTTGCGGCTCGAGTTGCGCGCGCACATCGTGGCCATCGGCAGCGACGGCGCCTTCTTCTGCTCGGGCGGCTGCACGGTGGCCATCCGCGCCGATACGCTGACGCAGGTGGAGGCGGCGGTGGGGTTGCGTGTCGGTTTCTGATCGCGGCCTGGTTGCCGCAGGCCTCCTCAGACCCGGTCGAGGGGCGCGGGTGGCCGCGGCGGCTGCACTTCACCCGGCACACAGCGCTGCGGGTCGGCCACCACCAGCCATGCCCCGGCCACCGCGGCCGGAATGGCCGCGAACCACCACTGGCTGCCGGTGAACAGGAAGCCGCCGATGCCGACGGCCGTGCCGGCGGCCAGGCACAGCGCCAGCAGCGCCATCCGCCCACGAACACTCATGCCGCCGACCCGGCCCCCGAAGGCTCGTCGAGGCCCAGGCCCAGTCTCAGGCTCATGTGTACCTTGCCCCTGAACCCGCCCGGCGTGCGGATGGCATCGGGCTCGGTGCCCCAGGCCTTGAAGCCCAACGACTGGTAGAGCCGCAGGGCCGGCTCGTTGCCCTCGGTGACGGTGAGGGTCAGCACCTCGATGCCGGGCCGGGCCCGGGCCGCCGCTACAGCCGCCTGCATGAGTGCCCGGCCGGCCCCCTGGCCGCGCGCACCGGGCCGCACGTACATGCCGATCACCAGCGCCGAGTGGCGCGTTTTCGGCTTCGGGCTGTATTCGAGGGCCACGGTGCCGACGAGGTGGCCTTCGCTGAAGGCACCGAACGATTCGCTCAGGCCGGCGGCACTGGCGATGCGCTTCTCCCACCACGCCAGGGGCTCGGTGGCGCGCTCCTCGGCGGTGGAGGTGAACGCGTCGGCGGCCAGCGTGTAGGCCTCGAGCATGAGCTCGCGGTAGACCGGCGCGTGCGCGGGCGTGAGGGTCTCGATGCGAACCGGGGGTGGCCCCGCAACCTCAGCCATGCCGCCGCCGGATCTCCGCCACCGAGCCTGCGACCAGCTTCTCCAGCACCGCGGTGTCGAGGTCGGCCAGGCGCTTGAAGTACAGGCAGGCCTTGCCCATCTTGTGCTTGCCGAGCTGTGTCAGCAGGCCGGCCTGCTCCTTGGATTCGGCCGTCAGATACACCACCAGCTCCGACTTGCGGATGGCGAAGCCCGTGAGGCACGACTCGCCTTCACGGCCGCTGTCGTACTTGTAGCGGTAGGACCCGAAGCCGACGATGCTGGGCCCCCACATCCGCGGCTCGTGCTTCGTGACCTTCTTGAGCAGGGCCGTCAGGCGCGCGCAGTCGGGGCTCTGCTCTGCGCTGGCGCGCGAGGCGATGTACTCGGCCACGCTGGCTTCGGTGGGCTGGGTCTTGTTCTCGGCCATGTTTGAATTCCTCAGGGCGCAGAAGACAGGATCGACAGCGTCAGGCGCGAGACGCACGTGAGCTGGCCGGCCTCGTTGGTGAGCTCGATGTGCCACACCTGCGTGGAGCGGCCGATGTGCACCGGCCGCGCCACCCCCGTGACCCAGCCGCTGCTGGCGGCGCGGATGTGGTTGGCATTGATGTCCAGGCCCACGGGGCGGTGGCCGGGCGGGCACGCGGCGGCGGCGCCGCTGGAGCCCAGCGTCTCGGCCAGCACCACCGACACCCCGCCGTGCAGGATGCCGTAGGGCTGGCGCGTGCGGCCGTCCACCGGCACGCGGGCGCGGATGAAGTCATCGCCGACCTCGAGGAACTCGATGCCGAGTCGCTCGGGCGCGGTGTCCTTGTGGATGCGGGTGAGCGATTCGACGCTGAGGGGTTGCTTCCAGATGCTGGGCATGGGTACGGAGCTGGGGCTGGGGGAGCGGAGAGGGGAGCGATCGGTCAGCTTCCATTGTGCGACGTGGCGTCTCAGGCGTGAGCCACCGGGGCGCCGCCGCCTCCGCTTGCACTGCGCCCGGCGACCGCCGCTGGCTCATGGCTCACTTGACATGCAGGCATATGCCTGCATATTATCTCCTCACGCAACCACACACCGGATGGACGCAGACAAGGTTTTCAAGGCGCTGGGCGACCCCACCCGCAGGAAGCTGCTCGACCTGCTTTGCGAGCGGAACGGGCAGACGCTGGGCGAGCTGTGCGAGCACCTGAGCATGGCGCGGCAATCGGCCACGCAGCACATCGGCATCCTCGAGGCGGCCAACCTGGTGAGCACCGTCTGGCGTGGCCGCGAGAAGCTGCACTTCATCAACCCGGTGCCGCTGCACGAGGTCTACGAGCGGTGGGTGCGCAAGTTCGAACGTCAGCGGCTCAGCCTGCTGCACGACCTCAAGAAGGAACTGGAAGGCAAGTGACCATGAGCAAAGAGAAGACGAGCTTCGTCTATGTGACCTACATCCGCTCGACGCCCGAGAAGGTGTTCGAGGCCATCACGAAGCCGGAGATCGCGCGGCGCTACTGGGGCCACGAGAACGTCTCCGACTGGCAGCCCGGCTCGGCCTGGCAGCACGTGCGCGCCAACGAGCAGCGCACGGTGGAGCTGGTGGGCAAGGTGGTGGAGGTGGTGCCCGCCAAGCGCCTCGTCATCACCTGGGCCAACGCCTCGCAGGCCGCCGACCCCGCCAGCTACAGCCGCGTGACCTTCGACCTCGTGCCCTACGACGGCATGGTGCGCCTCACCGTCACGCACGACGAGCTCGAGGCCGGCAGCGGCATGGCCAAGGGCATCCAGCAGGGATGGCCAGCCGTGCTCTCCAGCCTGAAGTCGCTGCTCGAAACGGGGCAGGGCATCGACGTGTTCGCCAAGCCCAAAGTGGCGGCCTGATTCGCAGGAACCTTCGATCGACCCGACCTGGAATCAAGATGGCCCTGCCCTACACCGGCGGCTGCGCGTGCGGCGCCGTCCGCTACGCCACGAAGCACGCGCCCGTGTTCCAGAACCACTGCCAGTGCCGCGATTGCCAGCGGCGCAGTGGCACCGGGCACGGCTCGTGGCTGACCTTCCCCGCGCGCGCCGAGATGGCCATCACGGGCGAGGCGGCGCAATGGCCAGTGGCGGGCGACAGCGGCAACACGAAAGTGCACGCCTTCTGCCCCACCTGCGGCACGCCGGTCTACCTGAGCTTTGCGGCATTGCCGGACCTGATCGCGGTGCCCGCGGGCAGCCTCGACGAGCCGGCCCGCTTCGTGCCGCAGGTCCTCACCTACGGCGTGCGCGGGTTGGCGTGGGACGCCATTGAACCCTCGTTGCAGTCCTTCGCGCGCATGCCGCCTGGCTGAATGAGCCAGTGGCGTAGACCGGCCAAGGGCTGGGGGGGGCCGAGCATCGTCAAGCGCGCCCGGCGGCGCCACCTGCATCAGCCTGCACCAAGGACTTGGCTGCCGAACGCCGGCCCAGCGCCCAGAGCCCCCGGGCGACCGCCACGGCCGTGACGATGACCGGCGGCAGGCACAAGGCAATCAGCGTCGGCACGGCCGCCCCCATGCGCTCGATGCCCAGGAACCACAACAGCACGTAGCCCGCCATGGCCATGCCGGCCAGCAGCACGGTGCCGATCATCGGGCGCAGGCGGCGCCACGACATGCTGCGGCCGAACACCGCCAGCAGCACCACCGTGCCGATGGCGAAGCGCCAGAACGAGATGTTCTCGGGCGTGAAGCCGTGCTTCTCGACGAGCACGTTGACGACGAGCGCGCCGGTGCCCCACAGCACGCCCGCGCCGCAGGCCGCCAAGAGGGCCAGGCCGGCGGATGACAACGCTGGCGCCGACGCCGACGTGTGGGCGGACATGCCGGGCTCGCGCTGTGCGGCTCAGTCCACGATGAACAAGGTGGCGCCTGTGGCCGTGCGCGAGCGATGTGGCTCGGCGCCGTCGGCCACCTGATAGCTCATGCCGGGCTTGAGGGTGAACGTGCGGCCGTCATCGAGCTCGGTTTCGAGCTCGCCGCTCAGGCACAGCAGGATGTGGCCCTTGCTGCACCAATGGTCCGCCAGGTAGCCCGGCGTGTACTCGACCATGCGCACCCGGACGCCGCCGAAGTGGGCCGTGCGCCAGAAGGCCTGGCCGGTGACGCCCTGGTGCTCGGTGCGCGGAAGGGTCGCCCAGTCGGTGGTGCCGAAGGGGATGTGTTCCATCTTCATGGGGCCGAGCATAGCGACCCGTGAGCCGACGCCTGGCTTCAAGGGCCGTGGCGGCCACCACAGTGAAGCGGCCCGGACGGGGGTCAGCCCAGCAACTCCACGCCTGGCAGCCGGGCCGCGCCGGCATCGAAGGTCACGAAACGGCGGCGGCCCAGGTGTGCCGCGCGGGCGCTGAGCAGACAGTCGGCGAAGTCGGCGCCCGGATGTTGGGCCCACACGTAGAGAGCCTCTTCCAGCGTGGCTGGGGCCTCGATCTCGACATCGGCACTTTCCAACAGCGCTGCGAAGGCCCCAGCGATGCTGGCCTTGTCCAGCTTGTAGCGGCTGCGCAGCACCCATTCGGTTTCCAGCAATGCCCCCAGGACGATGAGCACCGGCTCTTGAGCGGCGGCGGCCTGGGCCAGCAGGCGCTGCGCGGCTGCGTACTGCGCCTCGTCGTCGCGCACGAGCAGGCGCACGAGCACGTTGGTGTCGATCGCAATGCTCATCGAACCACCTTCACGCTACGCGAATGCCGTGCCCACCGCCGCGCAACCCGAGGCGGCTCGTCATGCGCGCCGCTTCGGCGCCTTCGTCGTCTTTGTCGCCTTCCTCGATGCAGCCGCTTTGAACGGGCTCATCTCCTCGACGGCCACCTTGGGCTGCCCGGGCCGCGTGAGCGAGCCCGCCAGGTCGGCCAGCCGACGCGTCTTCGGCCGCATGACGATGGTGCCGTCACTGAGCATCGTGAAGGTCATCTTGTCGCCGGACTTGAGCCCCAGCCTGTCGCGGATCTCCCGTGGCACGGTCACCTGGCCCTTGGTGGTCATCGTGGTGGCGTCGGCCATCGGCGGGCTCCAGGAATTACGAAGTCGGAAAGCGTAATACCGGGCTGCCGCGCAGTCAATGTGGGGCCGAAGCGGCTGGATGGGAGCCATGGAGGTGTGCCGTCGGGAAGCGACCGATCGGCACAAGCCAGGGCGAGCGCCCGGTCGGTGGTGCCGAAGGGGATGTGTTCCTCTGGTGTGCAGGCCGCCAAACCTGCTAGGGAAGCGCTGATTTATCCGGGCAGTCCTCGATGGCGTCGAGGTGCCCGAGCTGAGAGGATCTTGGCATGAAGCAGACGAGCTTTGCCAGTGCCGAGTACGCCGGCAAGAAGCGCCAGACGCGACGGGAGCGGTTCC
>JAEUPE010000209.1 GCA_016790435.1 Rubrivivax sp.
TTCCTGGCCGCGCGCGTACCCGCGCGCATCCACCTCTGACTCGCGAACACTGTCTGAGCGGAACGAACGAAGTGAGTGAAGCGAGTTGTTCGCGGGCCAGGAGCCCGAGCAGCGCAAGGGAGTCGGCCCCCTGGGGCCGACCGCCGCAGCTGAGCGCCGCGCCCTGCCCGCACAGCCCTTTGCCGCGCCGCAATCGACCGCCGCAATCGACCGCAACTCAGCCCGCGACCGAAAAGACCCGAGGCTCAGCGGGCTCGCCTGCAACACCCGCCGGCTGCAACGCGCACTGCCAATACCCCACATCGCGCCAAGCGCCGAACTTGAATCCGATGTCGCGGAAGACACCCACCGGCTTGAAGCCGACCGACTCGTGCAGCGCCACGCTGCCTTCGTTCGGCAGCGTGATGCCCGCGCAAGCCTGGTGATAGCCGAGCGCGGCGAGTTCCTCGAGGAGCCGCCGGTACAGCCGCTGCCCGACCTTCTGCCCGCGGCAGTCCTCGCGCACGTAGGCCGTCACGTCGACGGCCCAGCGGTAGGCGGCGCGCTCCCGGTGCTGGCTTGCGTAGACATAGCCGCAGACGCGGCCGGCGTCGTCCTCGCCCACGAACCAAGGGTAGCGCGCCAGCGTCGCCGTGATGCGCCGCTCCATCTCGGCCACCGTGGGGGGCTCCACTTCGAAGGAGATGGGCGTGTGCAGCACGATGGGCGCGTAGATCGCCTGCACGGAGGCGGCGTCCTGCGGGGTCGCAATGCGGATCTTCATGGCTGCATTCTGGCGCCGGATCCGGTGGCATCCCGGCGGCATCGCGGCGGCATCCGGCTGGAGCGGGCTCCCCAAGACAGTGCGCCTGACCCCGGTACCATGCCGCCCGATTCAAGTCTCCAGGAGGAACGGCATGACCGTGACGACCCGAATCCTGTGGCGTGCGCCCGTGTGGCTGGCCGCGCTCGTGCTGGCCGCGTGCGCCACCGTGTCCGATGCGCCGGACGTCTTTGCCAGCCGCGAAGCGCGCGCCCCCAGCCGCGACGAGATGTGGTTCGTCTACCTCGAGTCGGGCAAGAAGGGCTTCACCGAGCGCACCGCCCTCGAAGCCATGCAACGCGGCCACGTCGCCAACTTCCAGCGCCTCTTCGGCGAGAAGAAGCTGCTTGCGGCCGGGCCCCTGAAGGACCCCACCGACTTCAAGCGCGGCATCGTCATCGTCAAGGCGCCTTCGCAGCAGACCCTGGCCGAGTACTTCAAGCCCGACGAGTACGTGCGCGAGGGCTACCTGAAGCTCAACGCCGCGCCGGCGCTCGTCAACAAGGCGCTCGCCACCGAGGGCATCGACAGCAGCGGCGTCGAGGAAGTGCGCATCGTGCAGGTGATGCGCAGCGACAAGGCGCTGTCCTCCGCCGAGGCCGCCGCGCAGCGCGCGATGCTGCAGCGCCTGGTGGACCAGGGCCCGTTCGGCGCCTGGTACACGCTCGAGTCGGGTCCGGTGGCCGAGGTGCTGTTCAGCCGCAACAAGGACGACAGGGTGCTGCAGACGGCGCTGGCGGCCCTGCCGGCTGTGAAGGGCGGCGCACCCGTGGCCGTGTGGGGGCAGTGGTTCGCGAAGGGCGTGCTGAAGTAACCTGGCGAGGCGTGCGCGACGGGCGCGTGCGCTGCGAGGCCGGCGGTTCTCTCGACGCGCGCCAGCGCGGCTTAGCGTGGCTCGACGTGCCTCAGCGCGCCTGCGCTGCGCCTTGTGTCGATCGTGTCGTCATCAGCGCCAGCAGTGCGGCCACCACCCGGTCGACGGCACCGCGGTGCGCCGAGGTGAAGTCGAAGGCATTGCGCACCCAGGCATCGCGCCGCGGGTCGCCCGCCAGCGAGACGGCGCGTGTCGTTGCCTGGCGGATGTCGGCCATGCGTTCGGCGGCGCCGGCCGCGACGGCGAGGTCGGTGACATTCTCGTAGGCGCTCGTGTGCGGGCCGACCAGCACGGGGCAGCCGCAGGCCGCCGCTTCGACGAGGTTCTGCCCGCGGTGGCGCGGGTGGAAGGTGCCGCCGAGCAGCGCCACGTCGGCCATGCCGAAGTACATGGCCATCTCGCCGCGCGAGTCGCCGATCCACACGTCGGCGCGCCACACCTCCTCGGGCGGCAGCCGGCTCCAGCTCGAGCGGCGGCGCACCATGAAGTCGCGTTCGCGCGCCTGGTACCAGACCTGCGCCACCCGCGAGGCTGCGCGCGGCACGATCACCAGCAACGGTCTCGGCGCGGGCAGCGTCTTCCAGGCGTCTAGCAGCGGCGCCTCTTCGCCCTCGCGCGTGCCGGCGGCCAGCACCACGGGTCTTTGCACGGTCTGCCGCCATTCGAGCCCGCGGGCGATGAGCTTCACCGGCGGCTGCACGTCAAAGCGCAGGTTGCCGCCCACACGCACCTGCTGTGCGCCGGCGCTGGCCAGGCGCTGCGCGTCGGCGGGGCTTTGCGCGAGCACCAGTGCCAGGCTGCGCAAGCTCGGCGCATGCAGCAGGCGAAAGCGCTGCATCCTCTGCAGCGCGGCGGCCGACAGGCGTGCGTTGGCCAGCATCACGGGCACGCCGGCGCGCGCCGCCTGGTACAGCAGGTTGGGCCGCTGCACCAGGTCCATCAACACCCCCACGCGCGGCTGGTGCCGCTTGAGGAAGCGTCGCGTCGCACCCAGCGTGTCGAAGGGCAGCCAGGCCTGCATGTCACCCGGCTTGAGCAGTGCGCGGCCGTCGGCACGACCTTCGGCCTCGCCGTGCGTGATGAGGTAGCGCCAGCTGGGGTTGAGCTTGCGGAGCTCGGCGATCAGCACGCCGACCTCCTGCACCTCGCCCACCGTCTGCGCGTGCAGCCACAGCACCCCCGGCTGCGCACGCGGGCCGCCCCAGGCGAGCCGCTCGTGCCAGCGCAGGCGCCAGCCGCGATGCTCTCGCCCGCGCCACCACAGGTGCGCGAAGCGGGCCGGCACCGAGAGAAGCGCCAGCGCCGAGTGGGTCCAGCGCGCGAGAGTGGGGATCAAAACGCGGCAGAGGCCGGGGCGGGCCTGCAGTGGAACGGGTGGCGATTCTAGGGAGCCACCAGGGTGGTAAAGCCACGCGGCGGGCATGCTCCCATTGACAGCGGAGGCCTGCCGCCAAGAATCACCGGCACAGTCCCCCAAACCGGTACCACGCCCATGTTGCCTTCCACCCCCTACATCGACCCTGCCATGCCGCGTCCCTACCGCCGTGGCGCCTTGGCGCAACTGGCGGCCCTGGCCGCGGTGGCCGCGGTCGGGCTCGGCGCGCCAGCCGGCGCGTTCGCGCAGGCCGGCACCTGGCCGGACAAACCGGTGCGCTTCGTCGTGCCCTATCCGCCCGGCGGCGGCACCGATGTCATCGCGCGCATCGTGCAGGAGCGGTTCCAAGCTGCCCTCGGCCAGCCGGTGATCATCGAGAACAAGGGCGGTGCCGGTGGCTCGGTGGGCACCGAGGTGGTGGCCAAGGCCGCGTCCGACGGCTACACGGTGCTTTTCACGCTCAGCTCGCACACCATCAACCCGGCCATCTACCCGAGGCTCCCCTTCGACACGGTGCGGGACTTCGAACCCGTGGGCATGGTGGCTTCGCTGCCGCAGATCCTGGTGGCGCACCCGGGCGTGCCGGTCAGCTCGCTGGCTGACCTCGTCCCCATGCTGAAGGGCAAGCCGGGCGCGCTCGCCTTCGCCTCGGTGGGCAACGGCTCGCCGGGCCACCTGGCGGGCGAGTTGTTCAAGCTGCGCACCGGCACCGACATGACGCACATCCCGTACAAGGGCGGTGGTCCCGCGGTCACCGACGTGATCGGCGGCCAGGTGCCGTTCCTGTGGGTCAGCATCCCGGCGGCGGCGCAGCACGTGAAAAGCGGCAAGCTGAAGGCGCTCGCCGTGTCCACGCTCAAGCGCAGCGCCGCCTTCCCCGATGTGCCCACGGTCAGCGAAGCCGGCGGCGGCGCGCTCGCCGGCTTCGAGGTCGACAGCTGGTATGCGATGTTCGTGCCGGCCAAGACGCCGCGGCCGATCATCGAGAAGCTGAACCGGGCGCTGAACACCGTGCTCGCCGACCCCGGTGTGCGCGACAAGCTGCTCGCGCAGGGCAGTGAAGGCGTCGGCGGCACACCCGAGGCACTGGGCAAGGTGGTGGCCGAGGAGCTGCCCAAGTGGACCCGGTTGGTGAAGGACGCCGGCATCAAGCTGGAATGACGACCCGCACGGCTCCCATGGCCACCGGCCCCGCCCGCAGCGACGCCCCAGACGTGGTGCGTCGCGTCGCCGAGCTCGTGGCACGCGCGCGTGCCGCGCAACGCATCGCCGAGGGCCACGACCAGGCCCGCACCGACGAGATCGTCGCCGCCGCAGGCTGGGCGATCATGGAGCCGGCGCGCAACCGCGAGCTGGCCGAGCTGGCCGTGGCCGACACCGGCATCGGCAACGTCGAAGACAAGGTGCGCAAGAACCACCGCAAGACGCTCGGCCTCTTGCGTGACCTGCAAGGCGCCAAGTCGGTGGGCGTGATCGCCGAGGACGTGGCACGCGGTCTCGTCGAGATCGCGCGGCCGGTGGGCGTGGTGTGCGCGGTCACACCTTCCACCAACCCGGCGGCCACGCCAGCCAACAAGATCATCAATGCGCTGAAAGGGCGCAACGCCGTGATCGTGGCGCCATCGCCCAAGGGCTGGGCGACCTCGAAGCGGCTGCTCGAGTTCGTGCACGCGCAGTTCGATCGCATCGGCGCGCCGCGCGACCTCGTGCAGGTGCTGCCGGCACCGGTGGACAAGGCGAGCACGCTGGAGCTCATGCGCCAGTGCGACCTGGTGGTGGCCACCGGCAGCCAGGCCAACGTGCGCGCGGCCTACGCCAGCGGCACGCCGGCCTTCGGCGTCGGCGCGGGCAACGTGGCCGCGATCGTCGACGAGACGGTGGAAGAAGCGGCGGCCATCGACGCCGCCGCCGAGCGCATCACGCGCAGCAAGACCTTCGACAACGCCACCAGCTGCTCTTCGGAGAATAGCCTCGTGTTGCTCGATGCGGTGCACGACCGCATCGTCGCGGCCCTCGTGCGCCGCGGCGCGGCGCTGCTCGACGAGGCGCAGACCGCGCGGTTGCAGGCGCTGATGTGGCCCGACGGCAAGCTCTCGTCGGCCGTCATCGGCCAGTCGGCCGCCGTGGTGGCCGGGCGCGCCGGCCTGGCCGCCATTGCCGCGGCGAAGCCGAGCATGCTGCTCGTGCCGCAGAGCGCCGGCAACGGTGGTGAAGGCATCGGCCCCGACCACCCGTTCTCGGGCGAAAAGCTGTGCCCGGTGCTGTCGCTGTACCGGGCCGCCAGCTTCGAAGAGGCGGCCGGCATCGTCGAGCGCCTCTACACCTTCCAGGGCGCGGGGCACTCGGTGGGCCTGCACAGCACGCGGCCCGACCGCGCGCTGCAGCTCGGCCTCACGCTGCCGGTGTCGCGCGTCATCGTCAACCAGGCGCACTGCATCGCCACCGGCGGCAGCTTCGACAACGGGCTGCCGTTCTCGCTCAGCATGGGTTGCGGCACCTGGGGCCGCAACAACTTCTCCGACAACATGAACTACCGGCACTACCTCAACGTCACGCGCATCTCGGTGCCCATCGCCGAGCGCGTGCCAAGCGAGGACGAGGTCTTCGGCGCCTTCTTCGCGCGGTACGGGAAGTGAGCGGCCGGTGAGAGGGGCGCAGGGTGGGGCGCTGAGCGGCGAGATGAGTGGGGCGCTGAGTGGAGTGGTGTCGACACCGATCGCCGCAACCCCTGCGGCTTCGGTCTTCGAGCTCGTCGAGCGCGGTGCCGCGGCGTGGCCGCAAGCCGTGTATGCGCTCGACGCCGAGGGCCGGCAAACGCTGACCTACGCCGATCTGGCGCGCGCCTGCCGCTTGGTGCAGGCGCGCCTGCGCGCACTCGGCAGCGCGCCCGGCGACACCATCTCGCTCGTGATGCCCAACGGCCTGGCAACACTGCAGTGGCTGCTCGGCGCCATGCACGGCGGCTGGTGCGTGAACCCGGTGAACCTGCTGTCGCAGCCCGAGCAGATGCGCTACGTGCTGGCGCACTCCGACTGCAAGGTGGTGCTCGCGAGCCCCGAGTGGGAAGCGCCCGTGCGCGCGCTGCTGCAAGGGCTGGATCGGCCGGTCGCGCTCGTGGTGGTCGACCCGGCGGTGCCGTTGCCCGACCTGGCTGCGGATGAAGCCGCCGAGGCGTCCACGGGCGTGGCGGCCGGCCCGGCAGGTACGCCGCCGCCCGCTCCCGATGCCGTCGCGCTGCTGATGTACACCTCGGGCACCACCGGCCAGCCCAAGGGCGTGATGCTCACGCAGGCCAACCTCGCCGCCAATGCGCGGGCGATCAGCGCCGAGCATGGCCTCGTCGCCGGCGACCGCGTGCTCGGCGTGCTGCCGCTCTATCACATCAACGCCTTCGCGGTGACGATGCTGGCGCCGCTGGCGCATGGCGGCAGCGTCGTGCTGCCGCCCAAGTTCTCGGCCACGCAGTTCTGGCCCTGT
>JAEUPE010000232.1 GCA_016790435.1 Rubrivivax sp.
AGTTCGGCAACCTGGATGCGGACGGCCACTGCGCGCGCGTGATCAAGGAGTCGATCAAGCTGACGGGCTTGGCAGCGGATGGCACGCCCACTTCCTTCGAGACCACGTTCGGCGGCGTGAAAGCCCTCTTTGAAGCCCGCATGATCGACCCCGTGCGTTATTTCGATGACCCGTCGAAGTTCGCCCCCGGCGCTGCCTGAGGAGAAGACATTGAGCTATCGCATCTGCTTTGAGTCGAATGCGCAGTCGGGCTACATCCACGTCCTGGCCGAATCCACCGTACTGGCGCATGGCCTGGTGGCTACGCAGAACGCCGGGAGCAGCAACCCGGGCATCTACTATCAGGTAGGCGGCGCGGGACGCAACGGCGACTTCGCCGAGGGGCTGGGCACCGGCGCCACTGACACCGTCAACCGTGCGCTGGCCGCTGCCTATGACGCCCGCTATGGCAAGGGCAGTTGGCAGGCTGACCAGAGCACCGCGCGGGAAGACCGGCTCACCTCGTTCTACATCCCGATTCCACGGCCACTGCCCGCACGCCCGGCCGTCGGCGGCAAACCCCCTCCCGTGGGCGACCGCATCGCGGGCATGGTGTACTCCGTGGGCCCGGTCATCCACCGCGGAAAGATCGGCGACCGCGACCAGTACCGCCAGATCTACGTCGATGCGCTCTTGGCCGTGGCCGCCGTCAACGCCCAGGCGGCGGCAGGGGCCGCGCGCATCGAGGGCTTGCGCCTGACCATGCTGTCCACGGGCCTGTACAGCGCGGGGCTGCCGCCCGCCGATGCCGCCAAACTCGCCAGTGACGCCGCCGACCTCATTCTCGAGGCGCTCGAGCAGGCCGCCAAGACCGACGGCGCCCATGTGCCCGGCACGATTCTCATCAACACCCAGAAGCCCACCTCCAAGGAAATCGACGCCTACAGCGAAGCTGCGAGAAAGCGCGGCCTGAAGGTGGATGCGCAAGGCTTCGTGCTCTGAGCCCGGCTCCGCTGCTGCTCGGCGCGCTCTCCCGCGCCGCAGTGGCTGGCTTGAGCCGTGTTCGGGCGGCACAGGCGGCGCGGCCAGCACGGCCAGCACGCCAACGAGCATGACCACGCCCGCCGTGGCGGGCGCGGCAGCGCGTGGCGTCAATCGTCGTCGCGGTCGCGATCGCGGAACAGCGCCAGATCGATGGCGTCGGCCATCGCCTGGTAGCCCGCATCGTTGGGGTGCAGGCGGTCCCCCACGTCGTAGGCCGGCAGCAGGCGGCTCGGGCGGGCGGGGTCGCGCAGCACGCGGTCGAAGTCGATGACGCCGTCGAACTCGCGACCATGGCGGATCCATGCATTCACCGCCTGGCGCTTGGCCTCGCCTTCGGGCGTGAAGTAGCCCGGGAACGCGGTGCCTTCGAAGGGCGTGAGCGTCGCGCCGTAGATCTTCAGGCCGCGCTCGCGGGCGCGGACGATCATCTGCCGATGCCCGTTGATGATGTCCTCGGCACTCACCACTTCGGAGGTCAGCCCGAAGAGCCCCGGGATGCCGATGTTGTTGATGCCCTCCAGCAGGATCACCCAGCGTGCGCCCGGCGCGCTCAGCACGTCGCGGTCGAAGCGGGCCAGCGCATTGGGCCCGACGAAGTCGAACAACGTGCGGTTGCCGCTGATGCCCTGGTTGAGCACCGCCACATGGCGCAGGCCGCGAGCCTGCAGCCGGGCGGCCAGCCGGTTGGGCCAGCGGCGGTTGGCATCCACCGTGGCGCCGAACCCGTCGGTGATGGAGTCGCCGATGGCCACGATGGCCGCGCTGCGCTCGCCGGCCAGCACGTTGACGCCGCTCAGAAAGAACCACGACTCCGTGGTGCTGGCCACGGGCATCGAGACCGCGCCGGCGAAGTTGCCCGGCGCGGAGATGTAGGTCTTCTGCCGGCCCAGGGAGTGGAACGTGCTGCCGGGCGTGGCCTCCGGCAGGTAGATGCTGACGACCATGTTGGACAGGGCCGCGGCACGGATGCGCACCGGGTCGCTGAGCATCGGTGCACCCGCCGGAATCGTGACCGCGTTGCGGCCGCCGAAGGTGAGCACGCGGCCGCTGCCCGGCACGATGCTGTCGGCCGCCAGCTGCTGCGCGATGTGGACTTCGCCCACGCGCAGCGGCGTCTTGCCGAACTCGTTGGAAAGGCGCACGCGCACGACATCGCCACCGATGCTCAGCGGCACGATCTGGCGGATCGTCTGGTTGTTGAACTGCGCCGGCGGGCCGTCTGGCGCCTGCGGGCTGGCCGCCCAGGTGCCCACCCAACGGGCCGCGTCGCGGTCGCTCGCCCAGGCAGGTGCCGCAGTGCCGGCGAGCCCGAGTACCAACGCCGCCAACGCCGCCAGCGCTGCCCGGCGAGTCAGCCAGGTCGCGCACGAAGATCCAAGTCTCGAAGTCATGTTGCTCCTCTCACCCGCGGGCCTGTGTATGGACCGCCGCGCCCGGCCCGCGTTGGCGTGCGGCGGTTCGATGAAAGGAGATCGCGAGCGATGCGCTGCACCGCGTAGGGTGTGGCTAGGCCGGCGATGGCCAGCGACTCCAGCCTCAGCGCCTCGGCCGCACTGACGCGCTTGCCATGGCCATCAGCGCGCAGGCCGGCGCGCAGGTTGGTGATGCGGGCGAGGTGGCAGGGGGAGTCGCTCATGGGCTCGCGGTGGGGCGATTCTGCCCGGCCGGAAGCCCGAGGAGCCGCTGTCAAGTGCGAGCCTGAAGATGAACCACAAGAAGACGATCTTCGTCAGCCTGCCGGTCGCCAAACTCGAAGCCTCGGCCGCCTTCTACAAGGCCCTCGGGTTCGAGCTGAACCCGCAGTTCAGCGGCGCCGACGGTGCCTGCATGGTGTGGAGCGAGGCGATCGCGGTGATGCTGATCCCGCACGCCAAGTGGCGCCAGCTGACGCCGCGGCCCTTTCCGGCCGCCGGCACCGCCGGGCACATGCTCTCGCTGATGCTGGAAACTGGCTCTTCGGAGAGCATTGTGGAGACCCTCCGTTTGGAAGGTCTGCACAACCCCCGCTGACGCGTCTTGGATGAGGGCAGCACGTAGGCGACCATGACGGCCGTCAGACTGCTCGGACTCGGCCTGGGCCTGCAAACAAGGAAGACGCCCAAGCGACGGTTCCTCGAAGAGAGTTAACGCGGGGCGGCCGGACGGCAAAGTCTCACTACGCGGTTCCTTTGACCACGCGCACGGTGCTTGCTCCTTGGCCCTGCCGCTCGACCAAGACCTGCACACCGATGCGCTCGGCAAGCCCGGGAACGTGGGAGATGAGGCCTACTTTCCGTCCCGCGGACTGAAGCGAGTCGAGTGTTGACAGGGCCGTCTCCAGCGTCTTCAGATCCAATGATCCGAAGCCCTCGTCAATGAAGAGCGATTCGATCCGGACCTTGTCCGAGGCCAGCGAAGACAGGCCGAGCGCCAGCGCCAGCGAGACGAGAAAGGTCTCGCCGCCGGACAACGAAGAGGTCGAGCGAATCTCATCGCCCATGTCGCGATCGAGGACTTGAAGTTCCAGGTCCTGGGCCTTCACGCGTTGCAGCACATACCTCGGCGCGAGGCTCGCCAGTTCATGGTTGGCATGGGCCAGCAGCAGCTCCATGGTCATGCTCTGGGCGAACTTGCGAAACTTCCTGCCGTCTGCTGAGCCGATCAGCTCGTCCAGCTGTTGCCAGACCTTGGCCTCCTTGCGAGCCTGCTCAAGCTCTTTGGACTTGGCTTCGCCGACTGCGCGGTTCTGGTTGTCCTGTTCAAGCCGCTGCTTCGCCGCGCCCAGCTGCTGACTCAGTTCGCCGTGCTCCCGCTCACGGGTTGCGAGGCTGGTCTCAATTTCAGCCAAGGGCAGATCGGGCGCCAGTTGGGCTTCATGCGCCAGAAGGTCCTGGTTGCGCTCTTCGAAGGCCTTGTTCTCGCTGGAATGCAGGCGATCAATCTCGGCCAGCGCTGCGCGCTCTTGGTGGATCCATTGTTCCTCGTGGCGCAGACGGGCTCGCAGCGTTGCAGCGTCAAGCCCAGCCGCTACGAGGGCTTCGCCAAGTGCCTTCGCTGCAAGCTCCTTCGCCTGGCTGGTCAGCGCGACCTTCTGCGTCGACAGCTCGTGCGCTTCCTCCTTCTTGGCAAGGTCCTCCCGAATCAGCCTGGCCTTTTCATCAGCGGCAACGTAGGCTTGTTCGGCCGCCTGCAACGCCGTCTGTGAGGCCGACTCGACCTCCCCAACGGGCTTGCCTTGGAGAACCTCTCGCCGCTCTTCAACCAATGCATCCCGCTCGGCAGCGTGTTGCTTGCCTTCGAGATCGAGTACCGCTCGCTGCTCCGTCGATTGCTTTAGTGCATTGGCCTTGACTTCACGCTGCGTGTCGATGTCGGCCAACTGCTTCCGGCTGTCCGCGTGCGTCTGCGTGATGCGCCGGGCCTCCTCGACCCGTGCGGACCACTTCGCACCGAAGGCTTTCGGGTCGGCCTCCAGGTCAATCCGCCAGTCATCAGACCCAGGAAACGCATGGGCGAGATTCGCGATCGCTGCGTCGAGCACATTGCGGTGAGAGGCCACCGCGACTGCGGCGCGGTTGCACGTCTCGATCGCAGAGCCGACTACGCTTTCCGACGCGGTGAGCGTGCTGCGCGCCTGCTCGACACGGCCAGTCACCTCTTCGTGCGCCTTACGAGCATCGGCGGCCGCATTTCGAAGCCCCTCCAGGGCCCTTTCCTGCTCTGCAATGGCGGTGGACTCGGCAGTCACCTGGTTCGCCTGTGCGTCCAACCAGCCTTTGGAATCGGGGCTCACGGGATGACCTTGGCCACCCATCGCCTGCCACTGAGCCTCTGCAACGTCGAGCTCGCCTTGCCAGCGCTCGATTTCCTTTTCGAGTTCAGTCGCGCGGCCACGTCGCGCCTCACCTCGGGTCTTCTCGGCGGTTTTGCGCCGTTCTAGCTCCGACTGACGCTCGATCTGTTCGCGCTTCTGTGTTTCAAGAACCGCAACCGTGGCCTCGATCGGGCCCATGCCGGGATGGTGCGTCGATCCGCACAAGGGGCAAGGCTCGCCTTCGACCAGTTGAGCGCGGTGTGCGTCCAGCCCCAGCTGGATGAGCAGACGTTCGGTCCGTGCCAGCTGCTGAGCGATCTCACCCCGGGCTGCCGCCGCGAGCCTGGACTGGTTCTCGGCCTCTGCCGCCTCCGTCCTGACCTTGGCGACCTCGGCCTGACGCCCGCGGCACTCCTTGTCAGCCTTCACGGCGTGTTCATGCGACTGGACGAGCTTGGTGAGACGGGCGCGAGCCCCCTCGAGAGCACCTCTTCGCTCGGCAAGGTTGGTGGCGGGGTGCGCCGCTTCGGCGGCCTCGGCCGCCTGAACACGCTCCTTTGCAGCCGCGAGCGCTGCTTGGTTGGCTGCCAACTCCTTCTGTGCCTGCACTTGCACGGCGACAGCCTTCCCGTGGGCCTCCCGCAGCGCTGGAAGGGCGGCGCGCTCCACCTTCCAACTGCCATGCGTCCTTTCGAAGGCCAGCAACTGCGGGGCGACGAGCTCGCTCCAGCCTTTGGAGAGTGCGACCAGCGCGCCGTTCGCTTCGAGCCAGCGCGACTGCTTTTCCAGCTCTGCGGCCACGATTGCACGCTGCTCGCCCAGGGTCTGCACCCTCTTCGTAAGCTCAGCAAGTCCTTTGTCAGCCTCAGCCAGCTTCTTGTCCAGGGAATCAACCGCCTTCTTCTTCTCAGCGATCGCCTGATCCAGCGACTTGGCCTTGTCAATCTGTGGCTTGATCGCCTCCGCCTCGACGCGCCGCTGCTCACGGTCCTTCGACGCTTGAGCTAGTGTGCTGGCCGAGCGCTCGCCTTCGCTGCGGGCCTGCGTCAAGACGGCTTCGGCAGCCTTGAGTTGCTTCTCGGCTGAATCGTGTTCAGCGGCGGTCCGCGTCGCCTCCTTGTCGATGGCGCGCAGCGATTGGACTCGTTCGAGGTCGGCCAGCGCTTCGCGACGTGGTGCTGTGTCAGTCCATCGTTGGGCGGCGGCAGCCAACCTTTCGCGCGCTTGGGCGAGCTTGTTCCTGAGATCCGTGGCCTTTGTCCACCACACCATTTGCTCGCGCAACACGGCAAGCCGACTGGCAATGCTGGAGACGGTCTTCCCCAATTCATTGACCGTCGCCATCAACCCCGACCGCGCTTCTGGCTCCAGGATCGGAATCGCTTTCGCTCCCTCTTCCTGGCGCCGAAGTGACTCCTCGATCTCCTTGGCCTTGGCGAACGCTCGCTTCGAGATCGCGCTGTAGAGCTCGGTGCCGGTCATGCGTTCTAACAATTCGGAGCGCTCATCGCTCTTGGCCTTGAGAAAGGCGGCGAAGTCGCCTTGCGCAAGCAGGATCGAGCGGCGGAACTGGTCGAAGGTAAGCCCGACTGCGCGCTCGGTCGCTGCTAGCACTTCGGTTTTGGTGCGGCCCAGCGATTGGCTCGACTCGTCGTCGAAAAGCTGCAGCTCCGACTGCTGGAGCTTGCCGCCCACCTTGTTGCGCGCTCGCCGTACCGACCAGCTTGCGCGGTAGCGACGTCCGTCGGTGCCGACAAATCGAACTTCGGCCAGGCCGTCGGCCGTGCCACGGCGCAGCAGGTTGCGCGTGTCGTGTACTCCCAGCGACTCGTCCGGGCCATCGGGAATCTGGTAGCCAGAGTTCGACTCGAGGCGAGGCGTTCGGTCGTAGAGCGCCAGACTCAGCGCATCGAGCAGCGTGCTCTTTCCTGCGCCGGTGGGGCCGGAAATGGCAAAGAGGCCTGTCTCGGCGAGTGGGCCACTCTCGAAGTCGAGGTTGAAGTCGCCAGCTAGGCTGGCGAGATTGCGTCCACGAATCTGGAGAATCTTCATGCGGCCTCCGCGTCGGCCTGCGCCTCGCCGAGCAACTGGTGGAAGGCGGCCAGCAGATCCGAAGGCGGCTCGCCTGCGTGCTCGCGGGCCCATCGCTGGCGCAGGACCTGCTCGGGCTGCAAGTCGAGCAGCGCCGCTTGGGGCAACGCGTCGGCCAGTGCCTGACCGGTGCCGGTGTATCGGGTGGAAATGCGAGCCAGCCGCACACCCTTGCCCTCCAGTGCCTTCTCGATCCTGGAGCGCAGCGTGGGCTCGGGTTGCTCCAGCAGGACCGGTACTTCGACGATCGGCTGTTCGTCCTGCGGCAGATGGGCGAGACTGTCCATGGCGGCGAGAGCCGCTTCGACTTCCGCAAGAGGCTTCGCCTCCGAGGGTATCCGCAACAATTCCACCTTCCGAGGTACGCGCTCGCTCGATACCGACACGAGCTGGCCATCGTTGATGTCCACGACGCAGATCTGGTGTGGGTAGTTGATCTCTGCCATCGACAGCGGAATCGGTGAGCCCGAGTAGCGGATCGACTCCCGCGTGACCGCTTGCGCCAAGTGGAGGTGTCCGAGCGCGACGTAGGCCAGAGACTCGGGAAACAGATCTGCTGGGAGCGCGTGCTGGTTGCCGCCGAGGATCTTGCGCTCCGAGAGCTCCGAGATCGCCGTTCCGGTCATGTACAGGTGGCCCATAGCCAGCAAGGCTTGTCCCTTCTGCCGCGTGCCCTCAGCGTGGGCGATGACCTCCGCATAGACCCGCCGTACACCTTCGATCAATGCATCGACACCATCGTCCTTGACCGCCGGCAGGTCGGTGAGGCGGAGAAACGGCATCGCGACCACCTTGGCCGCCTCATTGCCTGCCTTGTTCTTGAGCGGCACGATGAGCTTCTCGTAGTCGATGCTTCCACCTTCGCTACGCGGAAGTCCACCGACAACACGAACTCCGAAGGCGTTCAGCAACTTCGCCGGCGCGTCGAGGCGCGACGCCGAGTCGTGGTTGCCGCCGATCAGTACGACGTCGAGCTGGGGCAAGCGCTTGCGCGCCGCCGCCAGGAACTCGTAGAAGTCGGACTGCGCTTCGGCGGACGGGTTGGCAGTGTCGAATATGTCGCCGGCAACGAGAAGCGCATCGGCCGCGAGCGCATCCAGCCTGCCGAGCAGCCAGTCGAAGAACGCGAGGTGCTCGGTGCGCCGCGGAATCTCATGCAGCGTGTGGCCCAGGTGCCAATCGGACGTATGAACGAGCCTCATCGAACCCACTCCCTCAGTGCCTCGTAGATCATCACCATTGCCAGGGTGTCCAACTCGCAGTGGCGGCGCAGTGCGTCGACCACCTTGTCGCGCGCATAGCCCGGATCATGAGGCGCGGAGCTGCGCTGTCCTCATGTGGTCCGTTCGCGAGGTGGGTTGCGCCGCCTCGTGTGGACGGCGGTGCGTCACTTTTACACAGAGGGTATGCCGGCGGTGGTATTCGGGTGCCTGGGCGCGCGGAGATGCGATGTACCCCAAGGTGACTGGCACGGCCTAAGGGGAGTGTCCAACTGCCTCGAAACTCACTTGGATGACCCCAGCGTTAACCAACCTGGCGGAGATGTTTCTCTCTCTCTGGCGCATCGCCATACCGACATGCGGCTCAACCCGCAGTGTTGGTGTCACCGCTTCGCTGCGGCAGCACTCGGTCCGCGTCGCATTTCGCCAGTGCGCCCAGTTCCAGTGGAACGTACCAGTCGACTCTCTTGGCACCTTCTTCCGAGGTCGGGCTTTCCGTTGCCCATAGGAACGGATCTCACTCTTTCGGCAAGGTCGCGGGTGGGAGCCCGGCGGGGCGCATCTGCGGCGCCGAGCAGCGCAGGGTCGGGGTCGGCGCGCGTACCCGCGCGCTTCGAAAGACTGACTCGCGAACACTGTCCGAGCGAAACGAGCGCAGCGAGTGAAGCGAGTTGTGAGCGCGACCCC
>JAEUPE010000233.1 GCA_016790435.1 Rubrivivax sp.
CCCGCTGCGCCCGGCCGCTGCGGCCATGGTGCTGGCCGTGCAGCAGGCCGTGGCGGCCGCCGAGCTGCACGCCGCGGTGCAGCGCGCGCCCGCTGCCGCCGGCGACGCGGCGATCTGAGGTGCCCTGAGCCGGGCCCGCCGCGCCCGCGCGCCCTCGTGGCGCCTACAGGTTCGCGTCGAAGTAGTCACTCAGCTCGCCGCCCAGCTGCTCGAGGAAGCGGGTGCGGTCGAAGCCCGGCGGGTTGGCCGCGAGGTCGCCGTCGGGCGAGGGGATCGACATCGTGGGCGCATCCATGAAGGCGTAGTGCCAGGCGTTCGGCACGTGGCGCAGCGTGTTCGCCGGCAGCTGCTTCGCGGCCCATTCGGCGTGGAAGCGCGGCACCAGGAAGCGGTCGAGGTCGGCCACCCAGATGGCCAAGGGCGTGGTGATGCGGCGCAACGACTCGGGGTCGAAGACCACGCTCATCGGCGACAGGGCCGCGACGGCGCGCACGCGGGCGTCCTTCAGCGGTGCCCCGGCGGCCGGCGGCGGCGCGGTGCCGGAGGTGCCGCGCTGCAGGCCGCAGAAGATCGGGTCTTCGTCGCCGTGCTCGCGGCAATGCGTGGTGACGCGCTGCGCGTCGGGCAGCCCGCCGGCGAGCGCCATCACCGTGTAGCCGCCCGCCGAGTGGCCGACGGCGCCCACGCGCGGGCCACGTGCATCGCGGGCGATGCGCGCGCTCCAGGCCGCATCGGCCAGCAGCGCGTCGATGACGCGGCTCACCTGCCGCGGGCGCTCGTCGAAGTACCGCTCCGCCCTTTGGGTGCGCAGCGTTTCGTCCTGCCAGTTGTCGCCGGGGTGGCGCAGCGCGGCGACGAGGTAGCCGCGCGCCGCCAGCGATTCGGCCAGGCGGGCATGGCCGAGCTCGGTGCCGGCGGTGCCGTGGCTCACCACGATGAGCCCGCGCACACTCGCCGCAGCCGGGGCACCCGGTGCCGCGCGCACGCCGAAGGGCCCCATCGGCACGCTGCGAACCACCGCACCGGCCTCGGCCGGGTACCACAGCGCCACCGGCACCGGCGCGCCGCCACCCGCAGAAGGCATGCTCATCGAGCGCCAGCCGACCTCGGCGGCAGCGGCGGGTTGGCAGGTCGCGAAACCGAATGCCGCCACAGCAATGGCGGCGGTGGCAATGAAGTGGCGATGCGTCATGGTCGGTCTCTCCAAGGGGGGTGGCAGGGGGCGGACTGTGCGCCCAGGGGCCCAAAGACCTTGGATGGCGTGCGACGAAATGCCGCCGGGTGTCGCGAGGCGGCCCCAGGAGGGCGGAAACCGCTACGACCACCCACCCCAGTTCAGCGTGGGCGGCGAAGGCTCCAGCGGCGACACCGGGTAGTGCACGAGGCCGGGAAAGAGCCGGCTCCACACCACCGCCACGCCCACCAGGCACAGCACGCCCAGCAGCACCGGGTTCAGCAGCGCGCCCCACTGCGCCTGGGCGTAGACCATGATCACCGGATTCGCGCCCGCGGGCGGGTGCACGGTGCGCGTGGCGAGCATGAAGCCCAGCGAGAGGCTCACGGCCACCGCGTAGGCCAGCAGCGACGAGCCCAGGAACTGCGCGCACGCAATGCCGATGCAGGCCCCGCCGAGGTGGCCGCCGAACAGGGCGCGCAATTGCGCCGCCGGCGCGCGTGTGAGCCCGAAGAGGAAGACCGAGCTGCCCCCCAGCGAAGCCAGCACGAAGGGGGCGTGCGGCGGGCCCACGAGGGCCATGGCGAGCGAGATGCCGACCCCCGCACCGAACACGCACCAGGCAAGTCGGGCGGCGGGATGGCGATGCATGAACGACTTCTTGGCAGTGGCGGGCGCTGGAATTGTCGCCCGGCGCTCCTGGGGCGCAGTTCCAGAAGCCTCACCGACCACTACTTCGAAGGCAGACCGCCCACGTAGCGCGCCGCCATCTCGATCCAGGTGTCGAGTCCGTCGCCAACGGTCTCGCCGGCATCGACCCAGACGAAGCCCTTCATGGGCTTGCCGGTGATGTCCATGACGCTCGCCCCGGGGCGCGACAAGGCGGCAGCCTCCTGCTCCTTGCCGACGCGAAACATGAATCGACCGACCTCGACGCCGCAGAGCATGTGGCCGTGGAGCATCCAGCAGTAGCCGCCGAACATCTTCTTCTCGACCACGCCGGCGCGGGACTGCAGGGCTTCGCGCATCCTCTGCGCCAGTTGCGGGTCGTGGGGCATGGCGGGCGCCTGCTCAGGCCGACAGGGCCTGCGTCGACGCCCGCTCGCCAACCCGGTAGGCCAGCGCGATGAGCGGCGCGACGACGGCGAACTGGAGCGCCGTGAAGCAGGTCTCGAGCACGATGAAGTCCTGCACCGAGGCCATGCGGTACTTGGCTGCCACGGGCAGTACCACGAACGACCAGGCCAGGGTGCCGAAGATGCAGCCGAAGGCCAGGGCGCCACGCTGCCAAGGCACGCGGGCAGGCGGGAACAGCCGCGGATAGGCCCAGGCAAAGACCAGGGCCTGGACCAGCATGGAGGCCAGGCCGAGCGGGATGAGGACCTCGGCGCGGTACATCTCGAGCCGCTGATAGCGGTCCGCGAAGGTGACCAGGTGCCAGAAGTAGCCCAGCGGAAAGGTCGGCACGAGGTACGCCATCACGGCCAACCAGAAAGTCTTGCGCATGTGTGGGCCTCCTGCGGGTGACGGCCGGCGAGTCGCCGGCCCAAGGCGACGGCAGTCTAGCTTGTCGCTTGCAAAAGACAAGTGATCTGCGATCATCGCAATCCCTCGATGGCCCCGCCCGCTGCATCTCGACACCGCCGATCGGGCTGCCCGATCAGCATCGCGCTCGAACTCCTCGGCGACGCCTGGTCGCTGCTGATCGTGCGCGACCTGATGTTCAAGGAGCGGCGCACCTACAACGACTTCCTGAACGGCGGCGAGGGCATCGCGTCCAACATCCTGGCGGACCGGCTGCGCAAGCTGGAGGACGCGAACATCATCGAGAAGCGGCGCGATCCGGAAGATGCGCGCCGCTTCCTCTACCGCCTCTCCGCCAAGGGCATCGATCTGGCGCCGGTGCTGGTGGAACTGGTCCTCTGGTCGGCGCGTCACGAGCGCACCGATGCGCCGCCGGCCGTCGTGCGCGGCATGCGCGCAGACCGGGAGAGCTTCATTGCCGGCGTGCGGAAGCAGTGGCGGGGCACGTCATGACGCGAGGCCCCGGCGGGCTGCGAGCGCCACGATCGCGTCGGCCGCCACCTCCGTCCCGGCGCGTTCGCCGGCAAGGGTCCTGGCCCACTCGGCACATCGCGCTCGCACCGAGGGCTGGGTCGTCAACTCTTCCAACGCCCTGACGACGGCCGCGGGCTCGTAGCGCCGGGGCAGCAGCTGCCGGGCCACGCCGAGCGTGACGGCGCGGCGCGCGTTGTCGAACTGGTCGAAGCCCATCGGCCGCACCAGCTGCGGCGTGCCGGCCCGCAACGCCTGGCTGGTGGTGCCGATGCCGCCGTGGTGCACCAGCGCCGCCAGCCGAGGCAGCAGCGCCTGGAACGGCACGTAGCCGAAGTGCGCCACGTGCGGTGGCAGCGCGGCCGGCAACTGCGCGGCTTCCTGCGTGAGCAGCAGGCCGCGCCGGCCCGAGAGCTGGCAGGCCTGCACCGAGGCCGCGAAGAACGCCTGCGACGACACGTTGGCCGTGCCCGAGGTGAAGGCCACGGGCGGCTCGCCCGCGGCGAGGAAGCGTTCCACCTCCGGCGGCAGCTGCGCATCCTGGCCATGGTCGTAGAGCGGAAAGCCCGCCAGCGGCAGCCCGGCGGGCCAGTCGGGCTGGGGCGGCGCGAACCAGCCCGGGAACAGGCCGATCGTCAGGTCGGCCGCGTGGATCCATTGGTGGAAGAGGCGGCTCACCGGCGGCAGGCCGCGCTCGGCGCGCTGGGCGTTGAAGGGGGCCGTGAACAGCGGGTCGAGAAAGCGCCGGTCCATCAGGCGCCAGATCAGCCGCTTCACGAAAGCCGGTGCGCGCTCGAGGTGGCCCAAGGGGCCGATGGAGGGTGCCCGGTGGTTCGACCGGAACCACGACGGCGCCAGGTGCACGGTGACCACGGGCACGCGATGCAGCTCGCCCAGCAGGCGCGTGGCCCAGGCCAGCGACGAGCCGACCACCAGCGTGCGGCCGGGCTCGCAATCATGGGCCAGTTCGCTCGCCAGTTCGCTCTCCAGCAGCGCCAGGCAGCGGCGCTGGGCGCCGATGACGGCCTTCGCAAGCAGGGCCATGCCTTTCATCGGGTCGGTGGCGTCACGGTCGGCCAGGAAGCGCTGGTACTCGGCGGCCGACATCACCTCCGCGAAGGGCAGGCCCGCCTCGGCCGCCATCGTGGCGAAGGGGGCGCTGGCGAACAGCCGCACCTCGTGCCCGCGGCGCTGCAGCTCGCGGCCCAGGCCGACGAAGGGCAGCACGTCGCCATGGGAGCCCGCCGCGACGATGAGGATCTTCATGCGATTGCCATCTCCGAATGCCATTGACCTCGGCACTGTAGGAGAGAAGCCGCCGGGTCTTTTCGAGTCGGCGCGCACGCTGCTGACATCACGTTGTCAGCAGCCCCGGCGCAGCATCACGGTCCTCATCCACCCGTTTTGCAAGGAGACCCGTCATGTCCCCAACCCGCCATGCCATCAACTGGTTCGAAATCCCCGTGCGCGAGCTCGATCGCGCGCAGCGCTTCTACGAAGCCGTGCTCGAGCGGCCGATGAAGCGCGAGACCATGGGCAGCGAGCAGATGGCGCTGTTCGCGGCCGACGAAGGGGGCGTCCAGGGCTGCGTGAACATCGGCGCCGAGGCCGTGGCGCCCTCGGCGGCCGGCACGCGCGTGTACCTCGATGCCTCGCCGTCGATCGATGCCGCCCTGGCGCGGGTCGCGCGCGCCGGCGGCCGCGTCGTCACGCCCAAGGTCGCGTTGCCGGAGGGCATGGGCTTCTTCGCCCACATCGCCGACACCGAGGGCAACGTCGTCGGCCTGCACGCGCTCGCGTAAGCTCGCGCGCATGCGCCGCGCCGACCGCCTGTTCCAGCTCGTGCAGCTGGTGCGCGGCCGGCGACTGTCCACCGGCGAGTGGCTCGCCGCGCGCCTGGAGGTGTCGCTGCGCACGGTGTACCGCGACATCGCCGACCTGCAGGCGCAGGGCGTGCCCATCGAGGGCGAGGCAGGTGTCGGCTACCGCATGGGCGCGGGCTTCGAGCTGCCGCCGCTGATGTTCAGCCAATCGGAAGCCAAGGCGCTGGTGGCCTGCGTGCGCCTGGCGCAGGGCCGGCTCGACCCCGAGCTGGCGGCCAGCGCCGAGCACGCGCTGCACAAGATCATGGGCGCGCTGCCCGCGGCCGCGCGCGCCGCCGCCGAGAGCCTGGTGCTGCATGCGCCGGCCAGCACGGTCGACGCGAGCACGCGCGAGCGCCTGGGGGTGTTGCGGCTGGCCACCGAGTCACGCCGCAAGGTGCGGCTGCAGTACCAGGACCTGCAAGGCGCCGCGAGCGAGCGCACCGTGCGCCCGCTCGGCTGCTTCTTCTGGGACGCGGTGTGGACGCTCGCCGCCTGGTGCGAGGTGCGCCAGGACTTCCGCAACTTCCGCGTCGACCGCATCGTGGCGCTCGAGGCGCTCGATGGGCCGTTTCGCGACGAAGCGGGCCGCACGCTGGCCGATCTGTTGCGGCTCGAGTGTGGGTGAAGCGGGGCGGTCAGGGGAGGCGCCGCGCACCCTTGCGACGAACCACGGTTTCTGCGCCGTGAACGACGGTGCGCTGCGGCGCGGCGCTGGCAAGAATGGCGCGATGAACCTGCACCGCCGCCTGCTCCTGGCCAGCCTGCCGGCCGGCATCGCTGTCCCCTCGGCCGCGGCCGAGGACCGGCTCGAGTCGCTGCTCGCCGCCGTGGGCGGCCGTGCCGCCTGGGCGGCGCTCACCGGCACGCGCAACGACTCGCAGCAGAACCGCGTCGACGAACCCACCGTGGTGCGGGCCGTGATCCACATCGACTTCACGCGGCCGCGCGTGCGCATCGACACCCGCGCGCCGGGCCTGCGGCTGGCGCGCGCCCTCGACGGCGAGCGCCATTGGCGGCTGGCGCGCGACGGCACGCTCGGGCCCATCCCCGAGGCCGTGCTGCGCGAGGACCGGCGCTGGTACGCCGCGCATGTCTACCGCACGCTGCACCGGCTGGCCGCGCGCGACCCGGCGTTGACTGTCCGCGATGCGGCGGCGCGCCGGCTCGAGGTGTTCGAGGCCGGGCAGCGCCTGGCCTGGTTCGACCTCGACAGCCGCGGCGAGCCGTATGTCTTCGCCGCCCACGACGACGCCCAGGGCGCGCTGTTCGGGCCCTGGGCCTTCGAGGTGCAGGGCATCCGCCACCCGGTGTGGGTGGCGCAGCGCGACGGCAGCTGGCGCGCCTGGGCACGCGAGCTGGAGATCAATCCCGCGTGGCCACCCGCCCTCTTCAGCGAGCCGGGCAGCGCTTGAGGTCGCTCACCCGCTCCCCTGGGCGGCATGAAAGCGAGTAGGCTTGCGGCTCCATCAACTGCGAAAGGAGGTGATATGTCTACATCGTCTTGGTTTGGGGCGGAGCCCTCTCTGACGTAGTTGGTTCTGAATCCAGACCCGCGGGCGCTCCACACTTCGGTGGGAGCGCCCGTGTTTTTTTCGGCGGCGGTGATTGGCCGCCAAGTGGTGTGACGTGACAACGCGACCGCGCGGGCTCGGATGGGGATGGAAGGCCGGGCGTTCGGCCGGCGCCTCGCTGCCTTGGGCCGCGTGCCATCCGTCGAGCCGCGCAGCGCCTCCGGGGCAAAGACCAGCCTTGCCGGTCTGACGCGCACCTCCTCCAGAATCGGCGGCCGGCACCCGTCTTTCAGACGCCCGCCTGGCGTCCGCGAAGCGTGCGGGCGTGCTGGGTCCGGCGGAGCCGATGAACTTCTTGTGGCCTCTCAACCTGTGGTGGATGCTGGCGCTGCCATTGCTGCCGGCGCTCTACCTGTGGCTGTTGCGCCGCCGGGGCAAGCCGGCGCTCAGGCTTTCCAGCTTGAACGTGGCTCGTGCGGCCGTGGCGGGCCGGCCGTGGCGGCGGCACGTGCCGCCGGCGGTGATCTTCGTGGCGCTGGCGCTGCTGGCGCTCGCCCTCGCGCGCCCGACGGCGCCGGTGACGCTGCCCTGGGCCAAGAGCACCATCATGCTGGCCATGGACATCTCGCGCAGCATGCGCGTCATGGACGTCAAGCCCAACCGCATGGTGGCCGCACAGGAAGGCGCCAAGGCGTTCCTCGCCGAAGTGCCCCGGCACATCGAGGTGGGGCTGGTCACGTTCGCGGGCACGGCCCAGGTGGCGCAGCAGGCCACGCTCGACCGCACGGCGGTCGCCGGCGCGATCGACGCCATCCAGATGCAGTACGGCACGGCCATCGGCAACGGCCTCGTGCTGAGCCTGGCCGAGCTGTTCCCGGACCATGGCATCGACCTCACCGAGATGACCTTCGGTGCGCGCCGCCATCAAGGCCCGGGGCGCGGCCTGGACGACCGGGCCGGCAAGGCGAAGCCGGCACCGAAGCAGATCAAGCCGGTGCCGCCGGGCTCCTATGAGTCGGCCGCGATCATCCTGCTCACCGACGGCCGCCGCACCACCGGCGTCGACACGGTGGACGCGGCGAAGATGGCCGCCGACCGCGGCGTTCGCGTCTACGTCGTCGGCCTGGGCACCCCCGACGGCCACCTCGCCATGGGCGAGGGCATGGCCCCCTACCTGCAACTCGACGAGCCCACCCTGCGCCAGGTGGCGGCGATGACCGGCGGCGAGTACCACCATGCGGCCACCGCCGAGGCGCTGCGCAGCGTCTACCAGAACCTCGGCTCGAGCATGGAGGTGAGCAAGCGCGAGACCGAGTTGACGGCGCTGCTGGCCGCGGCGGCGGCGGCGCTGCTGCTGGCGGGCGCGGGGCTGTCGTTGTGGTGGTTCGGGCGGGTGGCCTGAGCCTCCTCAGGCGGCGTCGATCACCTCAGCCGCGTTGCGGAAGGCGTCCACCGCCGCCGGAAAGCCGCAGTAGACGCTGGCGTGCAGGAAGATCTCCTGCAGCTCCTCCTTTGTCACGCCGTTGTTCAGCGCGCCGCGCACGTGGATCTTCAGCTCGTGCATGCGGCCCAGCGCCACCAGCATCGACACCGTGACGACGCTGCGCGTGCGCAGGTCGATGCCTTCGCGCTGCCACGTGTTGCCCCAGGCGTGGCGCGTCACCAGCTCCTGCAGCGGCGCCGAGAACGGCGTGGCCTTGGCGAGCGCGCCGTCGACGTAGGCATTGCCGAGCACGGCCCGGCGCGTGGCCAAGCCTTTTTCATCGAGGTCCATGGAGGCTCCTTGTGCGAGGCGCCCCAGCATAGCCCTTGATGGGTGGGCGCGCGGCGCGGCGGCCGGCCAGCCGACCAGCCGGCCTGCAGCATCGGCAGCACCGGCGGCGCGCTGGCACGCCTCAGACCCCGGCCTTCATCATCCAAACTGAGCACGGGCACGGTCGTCGCGCCGCGCGGGCCGTTGCGCGCCGGCAGAATCGCCACCCCTCACCCCACCGCAATGGAGCGCACGATGCTCGAAGGCCTGTCGACCAACCGCCACTGCCACACGCAGGTGGATTGCCTGCTGAGCGCCGGTCAACGCTTCGTCGTGCGCTACCACTCGCTGCGCACGGTGCAGCCGGAGAAGCGGCTGAGTCCGTTGGAGGCGGCCACGGTGGCGCGCGGTGGCCTGCACCTGGCCACCGTTTACCAGGACCGCGCGCAGCAGGAGGCCGATTTCGGCGCCGCCCGCGGCGAACAGGATGCGATCGCGGCCCTGCACGCGGCCGGGCAGGTGGGGCAGCCCGCGCGCAGCGCGGTGTACTTCGCCGTCGACACCGACTTCAGCCTGAGCCAGCTGCGCGCGGTGGTGGTGCCGTACTTCGACGCCGTGCTGCGCACCTTCACCAAGGCGGGTGGCGCGCAACCCTACCTGCGCCTCGGCGTGTACGGCTCCGGCCTCACCTGCCGCATCGTGCGCGACCGCTTCCCCGGCACGCTCACCTGGCTGGCCGAGGCCACCGGCTGGCGCGAGAGCCTGGGCTTCGACACCTGGGACCTGCGGCAACACCGCAACACCGGACAGACGCTGTGCAGCCTGGGCAACGCATTCCAGCGCTGCGAGGGCCGTGCCGACTTCGGCCAGTGGCAGCCGGTGGGCTTCCAGGTGCATCAGGGGCAGGGCGAGCAACGCCGCGTCAAGTCCCTGATCGCGAACGTGCGGCACCTGCCGAGCACGGAGTTCAACACGCCGCTGGCCACGCTGCCGCAAGGCCACGGGGTCTTCGTGCTGGGCGTGTCGCGTCCGGGTTGGCTGCGCGTGCGCACGAACTTCGGCGGCGGCGAGCTGATCGGGCACATGGCGGTGTCGGTGCTGGAAACCGTGGCACCGGCGGCCACGCCCGCGCCGACGAGTGCGCCAACCGTTGCACCGACGCCTGCACCGACGGCCGCGCCGGCCCTTCGCATTCCAGCCGCCAGCCTGCCCGAAAACAACCCGAATGCGGCGCGCAACAAGGTCGGCGGCATGGCGCACCCCATCGGCGAGCCTGGCCGGCCGCGGCGCGATACCGCGGCCCCTGCCGCGCAGCGCGTGCAGCAGCTCACCGCCATCGGCGACTGGCTGCGCGTGGACACCAGCGCACGTTGGGCGCCGCGCGAGGGCAAGACGTTCTGCAATGTCTACGCCGCGGACTTCTGCCATCTCGCAGCGGCCTACCTGCCGCGCGTGTGGTGGACCGATGCCTCGCTCATCCGCATCGCACAGGGCCAGGTGGTGCCGGTGCTGGCCGAAAGCACCGTGCGCGAGTTGCGCGCCGATGACCTCTTTGCCTGGCTCGTCGACATCGGTCCGCAGTTCGGCTGGCGCCGTGTGTTCGATGCCACCGCCTTGCAGGCCGCAGCCAACGCCGGCGGCGTGGGCCTCGTCTGTGCCGACCGCGACGCGCCCGGCAAGCCGGGGCACATCACCGTGGTCGTGCCCGAGGTCGGCAGGCACCGCGCCGAGCGCGATGCCGACGGCAACGTGCTGCAGCCGCTGCAGACGCAGGCGGGGGCACGCAACTTCCGCTACGGCAGTGCCGGTCGCCATTGGTGGCTGGGCAGCGAGTTCCGCGACCGCGGGTTCTTCGTGCACGCGTGAGCCTCGTGCACGCGTGAGCCTCGTGCACGCGTGAGCCGAATGGCACCGTCCGCCGGGTGACAGCCGCCTGCCGCGCCTGCGGCTAGGCTGCCGCCTGTCCCGACCGGAGACCACGATGACCACGCCCGCGCCTGTTGCCTTCGAGACCCTGCGCCTGTCGAACCAAGGCCCCGTGGCCACCATCACGCTCGACCGGCCGCAGCGCCTGAACGCTGCGCCACCCCAGATGTTCGACGAGATCCACGAGGCCCTCCAGCAACTGCCCTCGCTCGGCGCGCGTGCCCTCGTCATCACCGGCGAGGGCCGCGCCTTCTGCAGCGGCGCTGACCTATCGGGCCGCGGCAGCGAACCCGCCGCCAGCCCGAGCGCCAATCCGAACGCCACCTCGCGCGGCGCCGGTGCCTACAAGGCGCTCACCGAGCACTACGGCCCGACCATGCTGGCGCTGGCGAAGCTGAACATCCCCATCGTCGCCGCCGTGAATGGCGTGGCCGCGGGCATCGGCTGTTCGCTGGCGCTGGCCTGCGACTTCGTGGTCGCGGCGCGCTCGGCCTATTTCCTGGAGGCCTTCGTCAACATCGGCCTCGTGCCCGACGGCGGCGCCACCTGGATGCTGCCGCGCCTGGTGGGCAAGGCGCGTGCCGTCGAGATGATGCTGCTGGGCGAGCGCATCACCGCCGACAAGGCCGAGGCCTGGGGTCTCATCCACAAGGCCGTGGACGATGCCGAGCTGACGCCGCAGGCCATGGCGCTGGCCGAGCGGTTGGCCGCCGGCCCGACGCGGGCGCTCGGTCTCATGCGCCAGGGCCTGGCGCGCGCACTGGAGCAGAGCTACGCCGAGGCGCTGGCCACCGAGGCCACGCACCAGATGATTGCCGGCGACACGGCCGACGCGCGCGAGGGCGCGCTCGCCTTCCTGGAGCGGCGCAAGGCGGTGTTCAAGGGCGCTTGAGACGCCGACCCCGACGCGCCTGTCGAAGGCGTACGCGCTAGAACAGGTCCGGGGTCGGGGGCAGGTTGATCGACTCGACCCATGGGGCCAGGGCCGGCGGCACTCGCGGCCGGCGTGCATCGCCGAACAACGCGGCAAACCGATCGGCCGGCGCTGAACAGGCCAGGCTGAAGCCGGTGTCATGGCAGGAGACGCCCTGCGACTGCAGCCAGCCCAGGGTGGCCTGAACGGTTTGCGGCGAGGGTCGGAAGGCCTCTCTCGTGGCGGCCGTCGGCACGGCACCGCTGCCCCGCGTCTTGAACAGCACTTCAAAGGCGACAGGGGCGGGCTCGCGCATGGTGCAAGCAGTCTATTCCCCGGCGCCGCGCTGTGCCGATGTGCAGCAAGGCCTTGCCGGCAAGGCCCCGCCCTGCGCCGCCCCGACCCGCGAGGTAGGTCAGACCAGCACCTCCATCGCTCGGGCTGCATCCACGAGGCCGAAGCCGGTGGCGCCGTCGGGCCCGGCAATCGCTGGGCGGCCATGGGCGTTGGTGCCGGCGGTGATGTCTCGCGCGGTGTACTTGAGGATGTTGCGCACCTGCTCGGGGGTGAGCGTGGGGTCGGCTTCCTTCAGCAGGGCGCACACGCCCGCCACCATCGGGCTGGCCGCCGAGGTGCCGCTGAAGGCGCCCCAGCCGCCGGAGCGTTCGAGCGCCGCGCCGGCCTGCACCGGCAGGACGATGTAGTCCGCCGTCGGCAGCTCACCGCACAGGCCGCACACGTCCGGGGTGCGACGGCCGGGAAACCACGTCGAGTCGAAACCACTCGTGTACTGCGTGGCGCGATAGGCCAGGTTGGCGTCAACGACCACGCCGCCGACGCTGAGCACTTCGGGCATGCTGCCAGGAAAGGCGAAATGTCCGTTGCCCGCTGCGAAGCACACCGTGATGCCCTTGGACACCGCGTCCAGCACGGCCAGGTACAGCGGCACCAGGAAGTTGGGCATCGTCGAGTTGGGCACGTCGACGCTGTAGCCCCAGCTGTTCGTCATGACCTTCGGGCGCAGCTCGGTGGCCGTCTTCACGGCCAGGGTCGTGTTGGCGCCCATCTTGACGCCGACGAAGTTGATGCCCGGCGCCGTGGCAAACAGGTTGGCGCATTCGCCCGTGCCATGACCGTTGGCGTCGGTCGTGTGGTCGAGCGCGTCGGGCGCGGTCACGGCCAGGAAGTTGTAGCCCTGCTCGATGAAGTAGGGGTGGCGGTAGAAGCCCGTGTCGGCCATGGCCACGCGCACGCCCTTGCCGGTGATGCCGCGCTGATGCACGGCGCTGGCACGCATGATCTCGGCCACATCCACCGGCACGCGCAGGCGGAACTTGTCATTCCAGAACGGCGGGATCGGCCGCTCGCCGGCAAAGAAGAGCGGCGGCACCTGCACGTACACGCGCTCGATCAGGTCGGACAGGCCGTCCACCTGCGGCGCCTGCACGCGCGCGTTCGGCGCCAGGTAGGTCTTGGCCGTGGCCATGGACTGACCTTCCTTGGGCATCTTCTTCTCGACCAGCGGTGCGCGGAACAGGCTCTCGAACTGGCGCTTGCTGCACGAAGCCGAGATGCTGAGGTCGGACACGTTGTGCACCACCAGGCCCTGTTTCTGCAGCAACCGGGCGGTCTCCACCATCTTGCCCATCGGCTGGCGAAAGGCGTCCAGGCTGGCGATGGTCGGCAGCGCCCCGGCGTCGAACACCGAGCGGGCGTGCTGCTCGGGCTGCACCGCCACCTCGAAGGCAATCTCGTCGCTGCCGGTCGCGCTAGCGATAGCGTGCTTGCCGACCAGCTTCTTGTGGCCCGGTTTCACGTCCCCGGCCTTTTCCTTGCGTGCCATGTTGAGCTCCCTTTCGATGACGGTGATGCGCCGCCGCAGGCGCAGGAGCGGCTGACTCGCCGCGCGAAGGCAAGCTTCGCCCATAGGGAGTGCGCATCGCAAGGGCTCAGCCCGCCGGCCTCCCCACGGTTGCGGACACAGTTTTGTGGATGCGGCGCGGCGCGCCAGCGCGCACCCTCGCGTCGGTCGTCAGTGGTTGGAGGCTCGGGCGCGCCGCCTGAGCCTCACTCCAGCTTGATGCCCGCCGACTTGACGATCGGCCCGTAGGCCGCGAGGTCGCGCTGCATCTGCTGGCGGAACTGCTCCGGCGTGCCTGGGGTGGGCTCGATGCCGAGCACGCCCAGGCGCTCACGCACGGCGGGGTCGTTGAGCACGGCGTTCAACTCGGCGTTCAGCTTCGCGAGCACCGCCGGCGGCGTCTTCGCCGGCGCGAGCAGGCCCACCCATGAGTCAACCGCGAAGTCCTTCAGCTCGGGCAGCCCGCTCTCGATGAAGGTGGGCACGTCGGGCAGCGAGGCGCTGCGCTGCGCGCCCGAGACGGCGATGGCCTTCAGCTTGCCGGACTTCACGTGCCCCTGCGCGCCGGCCACGGCGGTGTAGACGAGTGGGATGGCGCCGCCCATCACGTCGGTCATCGCCTGGCCGCCGCCCTTGTAGGGCACGTGCTCGAGCTTGGCGCCAGTGCGCTGCGCCAGCATCTCGCCGGCGATGTGCGGCGTGCCGCCGATGCCGGAGGTGCCATAGGGCAGGGGCTTGGTCTTCGATAGTGCGATGACATCGGTGAGCGTCTTCACCGGCACCTCGTTGTGCGCGACCAGGATGAGCGTGGCGCTGCCGATGCGGCCCACGGGCGCGAAGTCCTTGAGCGTGTCGAACGGCACCTTCGCGAACACGTGCGGGTTGATGACCATGGTGCCGTCGAAGGCGAGCAGCAGCGTGTAGCCATCGGGCACCGCGTTCACGACCTGCGCGGTGCCGATGTTGCCGCTGGCGCCGGGCTTGTTGTCGACGATGACCTGCTGGCCCAGGCGCCGGCCGAGAAAGTCGGCGATGAGGCGGCCGCTGCTGTCGGTGACACCTCCCGGCGTGAAGGGCACGACGAGGCGGATGGGCTTGCTCGGGAAGGCTTCCTGCGCCTGCGCGGGCAGGGCGGCCAGAGCGGTCAGGCCAACCAGCGCGATGGTGTTGCAGGCGCCTGCGAGGGCTTTGAGGCGGGCGCGTCGGAAGGTGGTCATCGTCTTGTCTCCGTGTCGGGATCGGGTTTGAATGGGAATCAGGGAATCAAGGAACGGGAGATCGTCTTCACCAGGGTTCGCGCCATGGGCGGCGTCGTGACGGGCGCCGTGCCGGCGCGCATTCACTTCGGCTCGGCCCAGCGCCGCTCGAAGGCGTGCACCTCGGCAAAGCCCATCAGCCGCGTCATCTCGTCGAAGCGCATCAGTGGCAACATCGTGCCCTGCGAGGAGCCTTGCGCCTTGAGCGTCTCGTACACCGTCTTCATCGCCTGCGCGGCCGCAAGCAGCGAGGTGACCGGGAAGATGGCGAGGCGGTAGCCGATGTCCAGCAGCGCCTCCCGGCTCAGCACCGGGGTGCGCCCGCCTTCCACCATGTTGGCCAGCAGGGGCACGCCGAGCTCGCCGGCCACGCCGCCGATGCGGCGCATCTCGTCCTCGCTCTCGGGCGACTCGACGAACAGCACGTCGGCGCCGGCACGCGCGTAGGCCTCGGCGCGGCGCAGCGCTTCATCGAGGCCGAGCGTGGTGCGCGCATCCGTGCGCGCGACGATGAGGAAGTCGCGCGAGCGGCGCGCGGCCACCGCGACCTCGATCTTGCGCACCATGTCGGCCATCGGCACGACGCGGCGGCCCGGCGTGTGGCCGCACTTCTTGGGCACTTCCTGGTCCTCGAGCTGGATGGCCTGCGCGCCCGCGGCTTCGTAGCCCTGCACGGTGTGCTGCACGTTGAGCAGGCCGCCGTAGCCGGTGTCGCCGTCGGCGATGAGCGGCGTGCGCGCCATGCCGGCCATCTGGCGCACCCGCCCGACCATGTCGCTGTAGGTGGCCAGGCCCGCGTCGGGCAGGCCCAGGTGCGAGGCCACGGTGCCGAAGCCGGTCATGTAGAGCGCGTCGAAGCCCATCTCGTCGGCGAGGCGCATCGAGACCATGTCGTGCACGCCGGGCGCGACGACGAGGCCGGGCTGCTGCAGGCGCTGGCGCAGGGTGAGCGGGGCGGCGGGCGAGGGGGCGGTGGCGTCGACGGGCATGGCGGGATGTTTGCACAACCTCGGTCTGTTCTCTGGGGCTGGTGGCGGCCTGCGCGCCGCGCGCTCCTCGAACCCGTGGCTAGGCCTCTGGCTCATGGCTCGTGGTGCATGGCACGACCTGCTCCACGTCGGTAGGCCGCCTCGCCAAGCCCGGCCTGCGGGACTCAAGTTCTGGTCGCGAGCGGTCGATAGACCCGTCGAGCCGTTCACGGGGATGAGCGCCCGCGGGCTGCCGACCTGCGCCGGTGCCCGACTTCCTTTCCGACGAGCCCGGAACCTGCCATGCCATACCTGCCACTGCCCACCCACGCACGTTTCCTGGCTTGGGTGCCGGGGCTGGCGTTGGGCCTGCTTGTGCTGCCCGACGCGCCGCAGGCGCAGCCCGCGGGGTTCGACGGCCCGTGGGAGATGCATGTGGCCTGTTCCAGCCACGTCACCAACAAGCGGCCGCCGTTCGAGTGGACCGCCGCGGTGAGCGTCCAGGGCGGCCAGTTCTCCCACCGCCGCGGCGCCACCGAGACCGACCCCGCCAAGGCGTACGACGAAACCTGGAACGGGCGCTTCAGCGGCGCGCCCGGAAAGGGCCAGCTGAGCCTGGGCGCCAAGGGCAGCCGGCGCGGCGGCGACCCCTGGGAACTGCGCTTCGCCCCGGCATCGGTGCAGCAAGGGCAGGCAGAACTGCCCGGTGCCGTTCATGCGCTGGAAGGCGGCAAGGATCTCAAGGTGCGGACCTGCACGGCGCACCTGCGGCGGGCCGGGCCGGCCACAGGCGCCGCGGCAGGCACGACAGCGGCTGCCGCCGCACCTTCCGCGTCCGCGACGCTGGCTGCCGCACCGACAGCGGCCGCACCGATCGCCGCTGCGCCGACCGTGGCTTCACCCGTCGCCGCTGCACCCATCGCCGCGGCGCCAGCCGCCGCACCGCCGCCCCCGCCGACCGCCGTGGTGGCGCCCGTGCCTCCAGCGGCCCGCACCGGGCCGCGTTCGGCGGCCGAGCTGCGCCGGGCGCTGTACGAGGATGCGGGCTTCGACCTCGCCCTCGTGGCCGCGCTGCCGGGGTCGGGCAACCTCAAGCGCACGCTCGACGGCAAGTGGACCACCGGCCGCGGCGCCGTGCGGGTCGGCAAACGGGGGGTCGTCGCCAGCGACGTCCACTACAACCTGAAGGGCTTCGCGCAGCTGGCGCCAACGGAGCGCGGCACGACGCTGTACGCAGGCTCGTTCTACCAGGCCAGCCTGTACCACCCCAACCCCGTGCCCGGCTCGGAGCAGCGCAGCGGCTTCTCGGGCCCCGCGCCCCGGGTGGCGGCGGGCATCCCCGCCGGGCCGGCGCCGCGGCCCGCGGCGCAGCAAGCGGAAGGGCTCAGCCCGGCGAAGGCCTTCGACGCCGCGCTGGCACAGGCCGTCGACCAGGCGCTGACGGCCGCCGTCGGCAAGCCCGTGAGTTTCGCGCTGGACTTCGAGAGCCACGGCGACGTGGTGCTGGTGCCGCGGCACCTGGTCGACCCGGCCTACAACCCGCCGCGCGTGCAGGGCCAATGGATCGTGCGCATCGAGCGTGGCGAGGCCGAGGTGCTCGGCTACATCACGCAGGCGCAGATCCGGCAAGGCCTGCAGGCCCACACGAGCGCCTTGCAGGCGGCCGACCAGCGTGACGCGAACCTGCTGGCGCTGCTGAAGAACTCCGCGGCTTCGGGCCCGGACAGCCTGATCGGCTCGATCTCCGTGCGCACCGGCGTCAACGTCAAGCCCTGCACCTTGAAGGCCGAGCTCGAGATCGCGCCCTACCTGCTCAAGCACGAGCCCATTGGCGCCTGGCTCACCGACCGCGCGCCGAAGTGGTCGCACGAACCCGTGCAGGGCTTCGAGTCGGCCGAGGCGCTGTTCGAGGAGCTCAAGTCGGGGCGGCGCTGCACGGCGGTGTTCGGCCGTGGCCCGATGATCGCCCAGCTGGCCGTGGCGCTGGACCGCGACCGCCTCGGCAACATCGTCTACCCCCAGCCGCAACCGCAGAAGGCGGTGCTGGCGCTGAAGGCCAAGGCCCTCGGCTTCGAGGACCTCGCCGCGCTCGAGTTCGCCGAGAGCATCGGCTCGCGCGACCCGCGCCAGGTCAAGGCACTGAAGGACCTGGGCATCTCGAGCGCCGCCGGCGTGGCGCAGGCACGCGAGCGGCTGAAGAAGTGCGACGCGCGCGTCGCCGAGAACCTCGACGCGCTGCTGGCGCTGCTGCAGGACGAGGCCGAAGCGCGCAAGCAGGGCACCAGCATCGAGCGGCTGCAGGCGGCGCGCGCCGAGCGCGAAGCCCGCGAGGCGCGCGTGGCGGCCGCGGCGCAGCGGGAGGGCGACCAGCGCCTGGCGAAGGAGTTCCCGTACGTGATGACGCTGCGTTGCCGCATCGGCAACCAGCACATCGGCATCGAGCCCTGCCTGCACAGCGACGGCGTGGGAACCGAGCTCGAGCTGCGCAACGGCGCCGACTACCGCATGTACAAGGTCCACGACGTGCAGACGCTCGGCAGCCGGGCCCAGGAAGGCACTGAAGTGAACCTGCGCGCGAAGTTCGTGCTGCGGGTGCAGAACGCCTCGAACGCGGCCGTGCTCGACGTCGTCATCCGTGACCGCGCCAGCGGTGCCGTGAAGTACCAGCAGTCGGCTGGGCACTTCAAGGTGGTGGCTGTGCAGAACTGAGGCAGCGGCCAGGGGCGGCGCGAACCGTCGCCGTCCCGGGAGCGCAACGGGCCGGGCCGAGCTGCGCGGGCGTCGAAGATGGTGAAGCGACGGTGCTGGCCGCCACCTGCTCGCGCTGTCACCGACGCAAGGCGCCACGATGGGCAAGGCCGACTACCAGGCTGGCAGGGACCGCATCGGCGCGTACGACAGGCCGACACCGCCGCGTGTGCGTCCTTGGCGGCCAACGCGCCCCCCCACCGCAATGGTGTCGTGAGCCGCGGGCTTCGCGGGTCACGGCAGGCGTGCTACATGGCAGCGGTGAAGGCGCCGTCCACCGTCATCACCAGGCCGCTGACGTAGGACGCCTCGTCGGAGCCGAGAAACACCGCCGCCGGGCCGATTTCCGCCGGCCGGCCCCAACGGCCCGCTGGCGTGCGCTGGCAGACCCAATCGTTGAACTCGGGGTTCTCGGTCAGCGCGATGTTCATCTCGGTGGCGAAAAACCCGGGCGCAATGCAGTTCGCGGTGATGCCGTCGCCTGCCAGCTCGACCGCCAACTGCCGGGTCAGCGCATGCACGGCCCCCTTCGCCGCGACATAGGCGGAGATCGTCGCCCGTGCGTTGATGGCACTGATGGAGCCGGTGAGGATCAGCCGCCCCGTCTTCCTAGGCACCATCTGCTGCGCGGCCGCCTTGCACAGCACCCACACCGCGACGAGGTTGGTATCGAGCACGCGCTGGAAATCGCCGAGGTCGAACTGGGTGATCGGCTGGCGGTGGTTGATGCCGGCATTGGCCACCAGGATGTCGAGGCGCCCGTGGCGTTGAGCGAGATCGGCCACGCAGCGCTGCGCAAGGCCGCTGTCGGTGACGTCGAAAGCGCAGGCCTCGCCGGACAGCCCCAGGGCCTCGAGTTCTGCCACGCGTGCCGCGAGCGCTGCTTCGTCGCGCGCGTTCAGGGCCACATGGGCGCCGGCCTTGGCGAGCGATTCGGCCATGGCCCAGCCGAGCCCTCGCGAGGCGCCGGTGACCAGCGCGACCTTGCCGCTCAAGTCAAACATGATGATCAAACATGACAGTCAAACACGATGGTTGAACGCAGAGGTCGAAGGTGGCGGGAAGGCGTGGCGGTCAGACGTGACGGTCAGACGTGACGGTCATGCATGGCCCGCCACCCGGATCAGCGACTTCGGCGTGCGGCCGTTCGCGAAGTCCACCATGCAGGTGAGGCCCTCGCGCGCAATGGCATCGAAGCACTCGTCGGTCCAGCACAGCGCATGCGGCGTCAAGAGCACGTTGTCCATCTTCAGCAGGGGGTTGTCGGGCGCCACCGGCTCCTGCTCGAACACGTCGATGCCGGCACCAGCAATCGCGCCGCTGCGCAGGGCCGCGATCAGCGCCTGCTCGTCGACGATCGGTCCGCGCGACAGGTTGATGAAGTAGGCGCCGGGTTTCATCAACGCGAAGCGCGCCGCGTTCATCA
>JAEUPE010000234.1 GCA_016790435.1 Rubrivivax sp.
GGGGTCGCGCGAACAACTCGCTTCACTCACTTCGTTCGTTTCGCTCGGACAGTGATCGCGAGTCAGAGGTGGAAGCGCGCGAGTACGCGCGCCGACCCCAACCCTGTGCTGCTCAGCGCCGCAGATGCGCCCCGCCGCACTGCCGCCCACGGCCTTGCCGAACCGCTCGCTGTGTTTCTCGATGAGGACAGACTCGGCTTCCGCAAAGGGCTGTGCGGGCAGGGTGCGGCGCGCAGCGCCGCACCTCGCAGTTCAGGCATCCGCGGCGGTCGTCGCAGCGGAAGCCGGCCGCACGCCGCCTTCTGCGAGCGTGCGCGCGAGTCGATCCATGTCCACCGGTTTCAACAGGTAGGCATCGCAGCCGGGCACGATGCGACCCGGCTCCGCATCGGCAGGCAACGGATGCCCCGAGCACACGACCACCCAGGTGCGCGGTGCGGCAGGGTTGGCGTCCTCTTCCTCGGCGCGCAGCGCCTCGATCAGCTCGCGGCCTTGGAGGCCGGGCATGTCCAGGTCGGTGATCAGCGCTCGCACGCCGCCGTCGCGCCAGGCCGCCAGCGCCGATGCACCGTCGCCAGTCTCGACGACGCGGTAGCCGCGCAGGCGCAGGATCTGCGCCGTCAGGATGCGGCTCACGGCGTCGTCGTCGCAGACCACGACGGACCCGCCCCCGGGCTGCACGGCGGCCGTCCTTCCGCCAACGGCATCGCCGGCGACTCCACTCCCGGCCGCTGCGGTGCGTGCGGTCGGCGCGTCTTCGCCGGCGGACCTGTCGACGACCTCGCGCGGCGCGCGCAGCGGCAGGAAGACGGCGAAGCGTGTCCCCTGTCCCGGCTGACTCTCCACGTCGATGCGCCCGCCCATGGCGGCCGCGATGTTGTGGCACACCATCAGGCCGAGCCCCGTGCTGCCGCCGGCCGGCGCGGCGCCGCGGCCGGCCGGGCCGGCCGTGAAGGGCTGGAACAGGCGCGCGCGCACACCCTCGTCCAGGCCCGGGCCGGTGTCGCTCACAGCCAAGCACAGCCAGCCGCCGGCGACCGACAAGTCGAGGTCCACGCGCCCGGCGGCGGTGTACTTGCACGCGTTGCTCAGCAGGTTGGTGAGGATCTGCTTCAGTCGCAGCGGGTCCATCGCGACCACGGCAGGCACTTCGGGCGCCACGCGGTGGCCGAAGGCGAGCCCCTTGTCGCGCGCCACCACGCCCCAGGCCTCGGCCTGCTCGTCGACCAGTTCGTGCAATGCAAAGGCCGTGGGCCTGAGACGCAAGGGCCCTGTGTCGAAGCGCGCCGCGTCGAGCACGTCGTTGAGCAGCTGCGTCAGCGTGTGCGCGGCGCGCCGGGCGATGCGCAGCGCCGCCGCGACCGGCTCGGGCAGCGAGGGCGCATCGATCGACTGCAGCGCCAGCGACAGGTTGTGTGTCGGCGCGCGCAATTCGTGGCTGGCCGCGGCGAGCAGCAGGTTGCGCGCGCGCGCCTCGCGCTCGAGGCGAGCCTGCAAGTCGCGCTCGGGGCTGACGTCGACGATGTAGCCCGTCCAGATGCTGCGCCCGCGCTCATCGGTGCTGTGCACGGCCTCGCTGTGCAGCCAGCGCGCAGGGCCGCCGGGCGGCTGGAACAGGCCGGTGAGCTTGAACCGCTCCTTGCTGACGGCACAGGCGCGCTCCAGGGCCAGCGCCGCCTCGCGCTGCTCGGGGTGCGCGTGGCGCACGAGGCTTTGCAGGAGCGTGCGGTCGGGCTCGAGGTCGACGCCCAGAAAACTGCGCGCCGACGGCGAGACGAAGCGGTGCCTGAGCGTGCCGTCGGCGTCGACGACGTAGCGGAAGGCCACGCCCGGCACCGTCGTCGCCACGTCGTTGAGCAGTTGCTCGGAGCGGCGGCGCGCCGCCACTTCGCGCGACAGGCGCCGCATCCACCACACAGTGAGCCCGGCCAGCGCGAGCAGCGCCGTGGCCGCGACGGCGAGGAGCGGCAGATGCCGCCGCCAAGGGAACGGTGGCTGCAGGTCCACGGCCACCCAGCGCCGCAGCATGCGCTGACGCTCGGCAGGGTCGATGTCGGCCAGCGCCCGGTTCACCAGCGGCAGCAACTCGGCCGAAGCGCGCGAGGCCGCGAAGTGGAACTGCGCCGGCAGCTCCCCGACCGTGGCCACCGTGCGCAGCCGCGCACCGGGGTCGTCGTTGACACGCAGGTTGGCAAAGAGCTTCACTTCGACGGCGGCGTCGGCGCGGCCTTCGGCCACGAGGTCCATCGCTTCGTTGCCGTTGGCGGCGTCGACGATGGGGATGTCGGCGTAGCGGCGGACCAGCAGTTCCCGCAGGGGGTGCGCCGGCGCCAGCGCCAGGCGGCGTGCACCCAGGCTCTCCAGGCCCCAGAAGAGCGGCCCGTCGTTGCGCGCCACGAGCATGTAGGGCATCTCGATGTAGGGCTCGGCGAAGGCGAACTCGCGCTCGCGCTCCGGCGTGCGCGTGAGGAAGGGCACGAGGTCGATGGTGCCGGTGCGCAGGCCCTCGAGCATTGCGGCCACGTTGTCGAAGGGCACGACCTGCGTCGCCACGCCGAGCCGGCGGGCGATCTGTTCCGTGTACTCCGACGCGATGCCCGAGTGCGCGCCCGTGTCGTCGATGTCGTTCAGCAGGGCGAGCCCGCGCACCGCGCCCACGCGCCAGAGCGGACGGCGCAGCAGCACGTCGGCCGCGTCCGGCCACAGGCGGAAGGGCTGCGGCGGGCGCAGCACCGGCGCCACCGCGGCCAGGGCTGCGTCCAGGGCCTCGTTCGGCCGCTGGCGCAGCGTCTGGATGCCCTTGTTCAGGATCCCGGCCAGCGGTGCCCAATCCTTGCGCACCGCGAAGTGGTAATGGTCGGTGCCGTGCGGCAGGGCGCGCAGCGGCACCACGCCCGGCGCGGATGAGCGCTCGAGCCAGTGCAACGCCTCGAGCAGGCTGCCGAGGTAGTAGTCGGCACGGCCGGCGGCGAGCGCCTCCAGTGCCTCCTGCGTGCTCTCGACGGTGACGATCTGCGCGCGTGGATATTGGCGGCGCACGTGGTCGTTGGCGAGATAGTCGCGCTCGAGCGCGAAGCGCGCCTTCTCCAGGGGCGGCTGCGGCCCGGTCTGCAGGCCGAAGAGTGCACCCGGGCGCGGCGTGGCGCCAAGCGTGAACTCCAGGAACTGCAGCCGCTCGGCCGTGACGCCGAGCGTCATCAGCAGGTCCACCTCGCGTGCGCGCGCTGCCCGCAACGCCGCCGTCCAGTTCGGATAGATGACCGGCCGCAGGCGGATGCCGAAAGCGCGCGCGAGCGCGCTCAGCATCTCGGGGTGCATGCCGCTCACCATCCCGTCGGTCTCGATGCGCTCGTACGGCGGCATCGCGCGCGCGGTGACGGCCACCTTGACCTCTGGCAGGCCGCTCAGGAAGGCCCGTTCGCCCTCGGTGAGCACGGGCGCTCCGGGCGCCACGAGGGCGCCTGAGGAGGCCTCCGACGCGGCCGGGCGGAAGCGCGGCGCGACGTCGGCTGCACCCGCGGTGCTGGCCAGAGCCAGCAGCGCACCGGCCATGGCCAGCGCCAGCCCGAATGCCCGCGACATCGGCAGGCATGCGGGTCGCGGCGTGTTGCCTGGGCGAACCGAACACATTCCCCTCATCCCCCGGGACAGCGGCACCGCCTTGGGCGGCGCGACGGCGCAGTATCCGTTACTCGCGCCACACGCAAGCTCATCCATGCCTTGGTCTGGTTGACCCGGCAAGGCGGACAAGCCGAGATCCGGGCCAGCGCACTACGGTAGCCTCGCGCCATGCGACTGCCCAACCTGCTGGACACGGCGCGTGGCCGGCTGTTTGCCTTCTTCCTTCTCTACACCACCGAGGGCGTGCCGCTCGGCTTCGCGGCCACGGCGGTGGCCACGCAGTTGCGTCGGCTCGGCGTGGGGCCGGCGGAGATCGGCGCCTTCGTGGCCGCGTTCTACCTGCCGTGGGCCTTCAAGTGGGCGTTCGGTCCGCTGGTGGACGTCGTCCGCTCGCGCCGCCTCGGCCACCGGCGCGCCTGGATCATCGGCACACAGTTGGCGATGGCGGCCACGCTGCTGGCGCTCATCTGGGTGCCGCTGCCGCAGGGGCTGGCCTGGTTCACGGCCATCCTGCTCGTGCACAACACGGTGGCCGCGGTGCAGGACGTGGCCATCGACGCGCTGGCCGTGAACACGCTGGCCGAGCACGAGCGCGGCCTCGCCAACGGCCTGATGTTCGCCGGCGCCTCGGTGGGCCAGGCCGTCGGCGGTGCGGGTGTGCTGGCGCTGATGGAAGTGAGCGGGATTCAAGGCGGCGCGATCGCCGTCGCGGCCGCGATCCTGGCCGTGACGGTGTTCGTCGTGCTGCCGATGAAGGAGGCCCTGGCCGCTGGTGAGCCGCCGGCCGGCGCAGGCCTGCGTGCGGCGCTGGCGCAGATGCGGGGCTTCGCGCAGGAGGCCTTCCGTTCCTTCCTGGGCACGCGCGGTGCCTTTGTCGGCGTCTGGTATGCGCTGCTGCCGGCCGGAGCGATGTCGCTGAGCCTGGCGTTGCAGACCAACCTCGCCGTCGAGCTCGGCATGGCCGACAACGAGGTCGCCCTGCTGTCGCTCGTCAGCACCGTCACGAGCGGCGCCTGCATGGTGGTGGGCGGCTGGCTCTCCGACCTCTTCGGCCGCCGCCGCACGCTGGCCGTGTACGTGGCGTTGATGAGCGTGCCGGTGCTGTGGCTGGCCTGGATGCTGCAGGCCGCCGGCTACGTGATGCCGCGCGCACCCGGCGGGCCGCCACTGCCCGAGCTGATCCGCCACCTGTGGGTGGCCACCCTCGCCTTCAACGTGGCGATGGGGTTGATGTACGGCACGCGCACCGCCGTCTTCATGGATGTCACCAACCCCGCGGTGGCGGGCACGCAGTTCACCGCCTACATGGCGATGATGAACCTGGCCATCGCCCTCGCCGCCACCTGGCAGGGCGTGGCGGCCGAGGCCCTGGGCTACCCGGTCACGTTGCTGCTCGACGCGTTGTTCGGGCTCGTGGGCATCGCGCTGCTGCCGTGGCTGGCGCGCCCGCTGTCCGCGGTCCTGTGCGATGCCGGTGCCGAGGGCCGCGCTCGCCTGATGGGTCGCACGCTGGCCACGGCCTGTGTGGCATTCGTCGCCTGGTGGCTGCTGCACGACCCGCGCGGGCCGGCGGCCGGCGTCGCCGGCACCGTGTTCACGCTGGCCTTCGTGGCTGCGGCGTTGTACCTCTATGCGGGCGGCCTGCTGCAACCCGACGGCGCGGCCTTCGTGCGCTGGACCCGACTGCTCGCGCTGACGCTGCTGCTGCTCTATGCGCGGCGCTGGTTGCCCGAGTTGCCTGCGGCGGCGCAGGAGGCGGGCCGGTGGATCGTCGCCGCCGTGCCGCTGGTGGCGGCGGTATGGTTGTGGCGCATGGCAGCCCGGCCTTGGCCCGGCTTGGCGGAAGCGCGCGCCGGCGGCTCCGGCGTAGGAGGTTGAATGCGAGGTGCGGGTGCGGTTGCGGGTGCGCGGTACTCGCGCCTCCGCGTCGAGACCGTGGCGCGCGCCGAGGACGCCGGGTGGTCGGCTCTGCTCGTGTCCTCTTTCGGCGGCCCAGCTTCGCTGGTCCCCCGAATGCCCCCTTGACCTCGCTGAGCCGACCACCCGGCGTCCTCGGCGAGCACCGGCACTTGTGTTCGGTGGAGTGCCACTCTTGGTTCCGGATCGGGCCGGCGGGGGGCCCTGCGCAGTGAAATCAAGGGGGCATTCGGGGGACACGCGAAGCGGGTCCGCCGAAAGAGGACATTCACGGAGCAGGGGACCCCGCCGTCCCAATCCCGCCGCCGCCGC
>JAEUPE010000252.1 GCA_016790435.1 Rubrivivax sp.
AGCATGGACGTGAAGCTGATGATGCAGACGGAGGTGGCCGAGGTCTTCGAGCCCTACCACCACGGCCGCGGCAGCAGCAGCACCATGCCGCAGAAGCGCAACCCGATCGCCAGCTGCTACATCCACGCCGCCATCAGCGTCGTGCGCCAGCACGCGGCGGCGCTGATGGACGCGATGGTGGCCGACCACGAGCGCAGCACGGGCCCGTGGGAGATCGAGTGGATCGGGCTGCCCGAGGCGTTCTGCCTGATGGCCGGCGCGCTCAAGCAGTCCATCGCCGTCGTGCAGGGCCTCGAGGTGGACCCGAAGGCGATGTTGCGCAACATCGAGATGACCGGCGGCCTCGTGATGAGCGAGGCGGTGATGATGGGCCTGGGCCGCCACATGGGCCGCGAGTACGCGCACGACTTGGTGTACGACCTGTGCCGCGAGTCGCTGGCGAAGAACGTGCCGCTGATCGACCTGCTGGCCGCGCACCCCGAGATCTCGAAGCACGTGGACCGCACGGCGCTGCTGCGAATGCTCGACCCGGTGAACTACCTGGGGCAGAGCGGGGTGATGGTGGACCGCGTGCTGGCGCGCATGAATCGTTGAACACCGTGTCCGGCGAAGCCGGCGAGGGGCTCATTCGGCCCTCGCCTCGGCCTTCGTCTCATCAGGGGCCGGCCACAGCCCCGCCGGTCGCCACAACATCGTGCCGAGCATGGCCAGCGCGATCAGGAGTGGGCGCAGCACACCGGCATCGAGCCGGCCGTCGCTCATCGCCTGTAGCGGGCCGACGACGTAGCGCAGCATCTCCGGTAGCGCGGTGAGCACCACGGCGCCGAGGATGACGCCACGGATGTGGCCGAGTCCGCCGAACACCACCATCGCGACGATGAGCACCGACTCCTGCAAGGTGAAGGCCTCGGGCGACACGAAGCCCTGGAAGGCCGCGAACAGGACGCCGGCCACGCCACCGAAGGCAGCCCCCAAGCCGAAAGCGAGCAGCTTCAGGTTGCGGGTGTGTATGCCCATCGCGCGCGCGGCGGTTTCGTCTTCACGAATGGCCAGCCAGGCGCGGCCGATGCGCGAATGCTGGAGGCGGTGGCAGACGATCACCGTCAACACCACCAGCGCCAGGAAGAGGTGGTAGTGGAGCGTTACCGAGGCGATCTCGAAGTCGCCAATCACGAGCGGCTTGCCGAGGTCCAGGCCGAAGACCCGGAGTGAATCGATCTGCCCCAGACCCTTCGCGCCATCGGTGATGTTGATGGGGTGGCCGAGGTTGTTGATGAGGATGCGCACGATCTCGCCGAAGCCGAGCGTGACGATGGCCAGGTAGTCGCCACGCAACCTGAGCGTGGGCATGCCGAGCAGAACGCCGAGCAATGCGGCCGCTGCCGCACCGAGCGGGATCGCAAGCCACACGGGTGTGTGCAGGCCCCCCGGAAAGAGCGCGGCCACCGTGGCGAACTGATCGCTCAGGTGCGGAGACGCCAGCAGCGCAAAGAGGTAAGCGCCTGCCGCGTAGAAGGCGACGTAGCCCAAGTCGAGCAAGCCCGCACAGCCAACGACGATGTTGAGGCCGAGGGCCAGCAGGATGTAGAGCAGGCAGGTGTCGGCCACGCGCACCCAGTGTGTGCCGAAGGCCTGCAGCAGCCAGGGCAGCAGGAGCAGCACGGCGCCGAGCACCCACGGCATCGCCACGCCTGCGCGTTGCCCGCGCTGCCCGCGCTGCGAGCTTGGGCTTGGAGCTGGAGGCAAGCTAGAGCGCTTCCAGCCGCCGCAGCTTCTCTTCGTCCCACGCCATGCCCAGGCCCGGCCGGTCGGGCGGCGTCACCGCGCCGTCCACCACCTGCAGAGGCTCCTCGAGCAGCGCATCGGCCCAGTCGACATACTCGAGCCAATGCGCGGTGGGCGTGGCCGCGAGCAGGTGCACGCTGACTTCGGGCACGAGGTGCGACGACATCTGCAGTCCGTGCGCGGCGGCCATGGCCGCCGCCTGCATCCAGCCGGTGACGCCGCCGATGCGCCCCACGTCGGGCATGACGAGGTCGCAGGCACCGGCGGCGACGGCCTCGGCCATCGCCTCGGGGCCGTTGAAGTTCTCGCCGATCTGCACCGGCACATCGAGGCAGCGCGCGACATGCGCGTTGCCGCGGTAGTCGTCGTGGCGGATCGGCTCTTCCAGCCAGGCGATGCCTTCGGCCTGCAGCGCCAGGCCACGGCGCACCGCCTCGGTGGGGGTGAGGGCCTGGTTGTAGTCCACCATCACCGGCATGTCGCTCGGGACGGCGCGGCGCACCGCGTGCAGCGCTGCCAGGTCCTCGGCCAGCGTGGCGTGGCCGAGCCGCAGCTTCAGCGCGCGCAGCCCCGCGGCCCGCAAGGCGCGCGCCTCGTCGGCGAGCCGGTCCGGTGCCATCAACCCGAGCCCACGGCTGTCGTAGGCGGCAATGGCGCGGCGGCCCGCGCCGAGCAGTTCCGCCAGCGGCTGCCCGGCCGCCTTCGCCAGGGCGTCCCACAGCGCGATGTCCAGCGCCGACAAGGCCATGCGCACCGGCCCTGTCACGCCCAGCAGCGCATAGCGACGCATGAGCGAGAGGCCGATGCTCTGTGGGTGCAGCGGCTGGCCCTGGATCATCTCGCCCGCCTCGGCGAGCACCGCCGCCACCGCCCGCGCACCGGCCGGCGTGTAGCAGAAGAGGTAGGCGCGGCCGACGATGCTTTCTTCGGTGCTGACGTCGAGCAGCAGCAGCGGCACCGAGCGCACCACCGCCGCACTGGTGCCGAGCGCAAAGGCCAGCGGCACGCGCACGCCGCGCGTCGCCAGGCCGCGCAGGGTGGGTGGCGGCGCGGCCGGGCTGGCCTTGGCGCTCAAGTTCGGGTTCACTTCGGCGCTCACGCCCGCGCGCCGCCGGCGTGCAACGCCAGGATGTCGGCGATGGCGCGGTTGAGCGGTGTCGGCACGCCCTTCTGCCGGCCGAGCTCGACGACGCCGCCGGCGAGCCACGGCACCTCGAGCCGGTTGCCGCGCTCCAGGTCGTGGTGCATCGACGAGGTCATGTCGTGCGCCACGTCGTCGGCGAGCTTCAGGCGCACCTCGGCATAGTCTTCGGCGAGGTCGACGCCATGCGCGCGACCGACCGCCACCACCTCGCGCATCACGTCGAGCAGGAAGGCGCGCGTCTGCGCGTTCTCGCGGATCGGCCCGATGGTCCGGCGCATCGTCGTCGTCGTGCCCGACAAACCGACGAGGAAGACGAACTTCTGCCAGATCTCGCGCAGGATGTGCTGCGACAACTCTGCGTTGATGCCGCCGGCGAGGCAGGCCTCGAGCAGGCGCTGCCCGCGCGGCGAGCGCGTGCCGTCGAACTCGCCGAAGATCAGCCGCTGCATCGGCCCGGTCTGGCGGATGACGCCGGGCCGATCGATCGTCGTGGCGACATAACCCACGCCGCCCATCAGTTGTGCTTCGTCGAAGGCCGAGCGCAGCAGCCGGTCCTTGAGCACGCCGTTCTGGAACGAGACGATGGTGGTCGCCGGGCCCACCAGCGGCCGCATCAGCGGCAGCGTGGCCTCGGTATCCCACAGCTTGACGGCGAGCAGCACGTAGTCGACGACGCCGATGCTGGCCGGGTCGTCGGTGGCGGCGACGCGTGGCAGGTGCAGCGGCGCCGGCCCCTCGATTCGCAGCCCGCCTTCGCGCATCGCCTTCAGGTGCGCGCCGCGGGCCACGAAGTGCACGTCCGCGCCGCCTTGCAGGAGGCGGGCGCCGAAGTAGCCGCCCAGCCCACCCGAGCCCATCATCGCGATTCGCATGGATCCGCCCTCCAGCGGTTCGATATCCGGTTCATCGTACCTTGGCGACTTGCTCGCCCACGCACGGGCCGCAGCGGCATGCCGGCCTACGGGATTGCACGCAGTGCGGTCTCTCGTCCCTGCGCCCGCGCGATGGTGAATACTGTTGAACGTGTCGCACCGCGGCGCCGACCCGATCGACCATGCCTTACGAACTCACCTGGGAGCCGCGCGGCGTCTACCGCCGTTACGTGGGCGACGTCACCATCGCCGAGCGAAGGGAATCGTTCGACCGCATCTGTGCTGACCCGCGATTCGACGACCTGCGCTACTCGATCACCGACTACCTTGGCACCGCAAGCTATGAGATGAACGAGCGCGCGACGGCCGAGATCGCGGCCCTGCACGTGGGACCGCTGCGCACCAACCCGCGCATCGTCATTGCCGCCGTCGCGACCGACGAGCGCATCATCGCGGCCATCCGGCACTTCATCTCGTTGCAGTTCACGGCGCAGCCGTATCGCATCTTCGCCAGCGTCGAGGCCGCCAGGGCCTGGATCGCCGGCGAGGAGCCGGGCTTCGCGCCGCAGCGCCGCCTGGCCCCCTGACATCGCCCCGGCTTCGACCCAAGGAAACCATGATCGAACAGCATCTCGACATCCCCACCGCCGACGGCGCAATGAACACCTTCGTCGTCCATCCGGAAGAGGGCGGGCCGTTCCCGGTGGTGCTGTTCTACATGGACGCGCCCGGCAAGCGCGAGGAACTGCACGACATGGCGCGGCGCCTCGCCGCGGTCGGCTACTTCGTCGTGCTGCCGAACCTCTACTACCGCCGGACGCGCGACTTCTGGTTGCGCGAGCGCACCGAGCCGGCGATGGCGGTCATGTTCGAGCACATGGCCTCGCTCGACGCCCGCACCACCGAGTGCGATACGCGCGCGATGCTTCAGTTCGTCGATGCCCAGTCGGCGGCGGATGCCCGGCGCATCGGCGCCGTGGGCTACTGCATGAGCGGGCCCTTCGTCATGTGGGCGGCGGCGGCGTTCCCGGAGCGGTTGCGCTGCATCGCTTCGATTCACGGCGCGAACATGGCCACCGACCGGCCCGATTCGCCGCACCGCGTGGCGCACAAGGTGAAATGCGAGAGTTACTTCGCCTGCGCCGAGATCGACAAGTGGGCGCCGCCGGCCGACATCGAGAAGCTGCAGGTGGCGTTGCGGGCCGCAGGCACGCCGCACCGCATCGAGTGGTACCCCGGCGCCGAGCACGGCTTCGTTTTTCCGTTGCGCGCGGGCATCTACAACCAGGTCGCGGCCGAGCGGCACTGGGAGCGGCTTTTCAGCCTGTTCGGGCGCACCCTGTCGCCGGCGGCCTGAGGCGCCCGCCCCCTCGCGCCTCGCTGGTCCGCTCGCTCGCCTGCCCTTCCGGCCACACTCGGCGGGCCATGGCCGGGCGTGGCCGCGCGCGGGGCCCCCTGCGCGTCGCCCTCAGCGGACGTCCACCGCCAGCGACAACGTGCCGACCCGGCAACTGCGCACCTCGACCTGCACGGTGCCCGTGCCCGAGGCGATGAGCGTGACGAAGCGCTCGTGGCCGTTGCCGCGCGTCCAGGGCGAGAAGACGCTTGGCCCACCGTAGAGGCCGCCACCCCAGCCGTCGAGGTGGCCGATCTCGAGCACCGCCTCGGCGGGCGCGAGCAGCTTCACGCCACCTTCGGCGCGCGCCGTCAGGCGCAGCGGCTCCGCGTGCGGCAGGGTCTTGGCCGAGGGCACGCCGCAGGTGCCCAGGTAGCCGTGGTTGGCGATGCGAAGGTCGATGCGCGTGTGGCCCTCGACCTGCTCCTGCTTCACCACCGTGAGGCTGACGCGCGGCGCGAGCGCCGCCACGCGCAGGAAGGCCGCGCTCTGCGAATTGCAGGTCTCGGCCAGTCGCTCGAAGGGCGGGTTCCAGATGCCCACCCGCGGGTCGAAGCCGTTCACCTCCACCTCGCCCAGCTGCGGGTGCATCACCTTCTTCCAGGTGCCGAAGATGCGGCCGGCGTTGTGCTGGCGGTCGAACTCGGCGAGCGCGCGCATGTCCTTGCGCGTCCACTTCGAGTAGTGGTCGACGAAGGGTTTCTTGCGCTCGATGCCGAGCTGCTTGAACAGGTCCCACAGCTCCACGACGTAGGCCAGCGCACCGCGCTGGTGGTAGGCGTAGTCGGAGAGGTCGCCGTGCAGCGGCTTCTCGGGCTCGTACAGAAACTCGTGGAAGCCGCTCACGGTGGCGTAGCCGGTGTGCTCGGTCATCCACGCCTCGACCTGCTCGTAGATGCCGAGGTCGCCCGGGTCCATCTTCGAGTCGGGCTTGTCGCCGAGCGGCCGGATGAGCACGCCGCCAAAGGTGTGCAGGTTGAGCCACACCATGATGTTCGGATGCTTCGTCGCGAAGTCGAGCACGGCGCGGGTCTCGGGCGCGCTGCCGGGGTAGGGGCCGGCGCCTGCCTGCTGCGGCTCGGGCGCCCAGGTGTAGGGGAAGTTGCGGTTGAAGTCGTACAGGTTGTCCGAGAGGAAGTACGGCGTCGGGATGTTGCGGCCGTCGAAATTGGCGATGTGGCCCTCGGGGTAGAGGCGGTAGTAGGGCCCTTCGTCCTCCGGCAGGCGCGCCACCATCGCCGGCGGCACGAGTGGCTGGCCGTCCTCGCCGCGCAGTTCGACGAGTTCACCCTCGGGGTCGAGCCGGCGCATGTAGCCGGCCATGCCGTCGCCGTCCACGTCGCCGGCCATCCAGCGCGCGTGGCCTTGCGCAACGCGGTCATCGGTCGGGCTCGAGCGCACGTAGCGGCCGCGCTTGAGCACCTCCTCGGCGCCGTCGGGCGAGATGCGCGGCACGATGTAGAAGAGCGTCTCGCGCAGCGCCTCGGCCATGTGCGCCGGCAGCGGCTTGCCACCGGCCAGGTTGGCGCCGGCATGGATGGCGAGGAGATCCTCGGCCATGGCCAGCGCTACGCTCGTGCCGCACACCTCGCTCGCGTGCATGTTGCCGTCGATCCACACCGCCGGGCGGGAGCGGTCGGGGTCGCGGCCGATGGTGAGCAGCGGGATGTCGCGGCCGGCGGCGCTGGTGCCCAGGCTGCCCAGGTGTGCCAGGCCCGGGTGTTGCGCCGCCCAGGCGCGCATTTGATCGACGAGCTCGGCGTGGTCGAGGTACTTCTGACGGAACATTCGGTCTCCTGGCCGTGGGGTGCAAGGCGCGGATGCTGCCTCATCCGGGGCATGGGAGGTCGTCGCGGGTTGATCGGCGGGGGCTCACCGGGTGTTCACCCGATGTCCACCTGATGCTCACCGGACGTTGGCCGGCGCCCGTCGGGGCAGCAGCTCACGCCGCCAAACCCACGCGATGGCGCCCGTCATGAGCAGGCCCGTGCCCACGTACACCCCCACCAGCGCGCGAAAGCCGATCCACGGGATCAGCGCGCCGGCGACGAGCAGGCCCACGGGCAAGGTGTAGATGGCCAGCATGCGCGCGCCCATCACGCGGCCGCGAAAGCGCGCCTCGGACGTGCGCAGCAGGATGACGGACAGCGAGATCATGCTCAGGCTCTGGTTCAGGCCGGCCGCCATGTACAGCCCCATGGCCACCGGCACGCCGACGGGCAGCGTCAGGCCGAGAAGGCACAGGTGCCACAGCACGCAGGTGAGCAGCATCGTGCGTGCTGGGCGCAGCCGCGAGCCAAGGGCGCTGAGCGTGAGCGAGCCCATCAGCGCACCGCCGGCATAGCTGGCGACCAGCCAGCCCAGGCCCTGCTGGTCGAGCCGGAAGACGTCGCGTGCGATGTAGGGCATCAGCCCGCCGCTGAGTGGAAAGGCGCACAGGTTCACCAGCGCCGCCAGCATCATCGCGGCGCGCAGCAGCGGCGTAAACCACACATGCTGCAGTCCTTCCTTGAGATCGCGCCAGGGCGAGGACAGGCCGGCCGCAGCGGGGGGCGGCGCGGGCGTGGCAGTGGTGGCGCTCCCGTCGCCAGTGCCTAGCGCGCCGCGCGCGGCAGCGGACTTCAGGGTCAGCGCTGCGCCCAGCAGGTAAAGGGTCGTGATCACCACGTAGGCGCTCACCATGCCCAGGCTGGCCATGAAGCCGGCGCCGGCCAGCGCTCCGCCGACGCGCGCCGAGTCCTGCGTGGTGCGCGAGATGCCCATCGCCGCCACCAGCTGGGCTGGCGGCACCGATGCACTGACCAGCGCCGTGCGCATGCCGATGTCGGTGGGCTTGAGCAGGCCGGCCAGGAAGGCCACGCCCAGCACGAGCGAAGGCTGCAGCCGCCCCGTGGCGGCCAGCCAGAGGATCACGCCGGCCAGCAGCGCATAGCACAGGCGCATCGCGGCCAGCACGCGGCGCAGCCCGATGCGGTCGCCCAAGGTGCCCATGAGCGGCGACAGCAGTGTGCCGACGTACATCAGCGCGCCGAACAAGGTGAGCCAGGCCACCGAGCCCGACTCGACGAGCACGTACCAGCCCAGGATGAGCAACTCCATCTCCAGGGCCCAGGCCGTGCCCAGGTCGGCCGGCCACTGGTAGCGGAAGCTGCGCGTGCGAAAGGGCGCCAGGGCGGGCCAGCCTGTCACCCGGTGAGCCTCGCTCGAACTCTCACGGCAGCTGGTGCACCACCAGCGGCAGCACCGCGGTGGCGCCGGCCTCGCGCAGCAGCGTGGCGGCCACGGTGGCCGACCAGCCGCTGCGGTACTGGGCGTCGACGAGCAGCAGCGGCCCGGCCGGTATCGCCACCTCGGGGCGCAACTCGAGGGCATCGAGCAACGCTGCCACCCGCGCGCCGGAGGCGGCGTCGGCGCCAGGTGGCGGGCGCACGAGACGCAGCGCGTCGACGAGCGGCAGCCGTCCCAGCGTGGCCACGTGCGATGCCACCGAGTGGATGAGCTGGGCGTGCTGCACCGAAGGCATGGGCACCACGGCCACCGGCCTGCCCACCCCCGTGGAGCCCCAGGCGCGCCGCCAGCGGCCGAGCACCTCGATCAGGCCTTGCAGCAGCGACTCGGGCGCAGGCCCGTCGGGCGCGGCGAACAGCGGCCGCAGCACCTCGGCCCAGCCGGGGTCGTCGGCAAAGGCGAGCGCGCGGCCCTCGCTGCAGCCGAAGATCTTGCCCTTGCGACCTTTGCTGCCGCCGCCGGAAGGCCACAGCTTGCGCGGCTCGATGACCACGTCCTGCCCGCGCGCGAACACGCGCGCCGCTTCGACGCGTTCGGCGCCCGGCCGTGCCCCGGGGCCCGGCAGCTGGCCCGTGCACACGCTGCAACGCCCGCAGTCGCTGGGGTTCGGGTCGTCCAGGGCCTCCTGCAGAAAGCGCATCAGGCACCCGGTGCCGCCGGCGAACGAACGCATCAGGCCCGCCTCGCGCGCGCGCACCTGCGCCAGCGCCTGCCAGCGCTCGGCGTCGTAGGCCCACGGCTTGCCCGTGAGAGCCCAGTCCGAGCCTTCGCGCCGAACCGCCTCGTCCACGGCCAGGATCTTGAGCAGGCCCTCGAGCCGCCCGCGGCGGATGCCGGTGGCGTTCTCCAGCTCCACCAGCGTCTGGGCCCTCTTCGCCAAGGCGCCGAGGATCTTGCCCACGCGCTCCGGGTCCGGCACGCCGGCGGTGGCGAAGTAGTCCCAGATGCGCTCGTCGGTCTCGGCCGGCAGCAGCACGGCCACCGCGTCTTCGAGCGCGCGGCCGGCGCGGCCCACCTGCTGGTAGTAGGCCACCGGCGAGGCCGGTGAGCCGACGTGGATGCAGAACGCGAGGTCGGGCTTGTCGTAGCCCATGCCGAGCGCCGAGGTCGCGACGACGGCCTTCAGCGCGTTGCGGCGCAAGGCGTCTTCGATGCCTTCGCGCACGCCCGTGTCCAGGCCACCGTGGTAGGCCGCGACCTCGAAGCCACTGGCCCGCAGGAAGCCCGCCAGCCGCTCGGTCTCGGCCACCGTCAGCGCGTAGACGATGCCCGAGCCGGGGAACTGGTCCAGCGCGTCGGCCACCCAGGCATAGCGTTCGAGCGCCCCGAGCCCCGGCACGACGGCCAGCCGCAGCGACGCGCGCGCCAGCGAGCCGCGGAAGGTGAGCGTCTGCGGCCCGAGCTGGCGGGCCACGTCCAGCGTCACGCGCTGGTTGGCGGTGGCGGTGGTGGCGAGCACGGGCGTCTCGGCGCCGATGCCCACGAGCGTCTTCGCGAGGCGCTGGTAGTCGGGGCGGAAGTCGAAGCCCCAGTCGGAGATGCAATGCGCCTCGTCGATGACCACGAGCCCGGTCGCGGCCACGAGGCCGGGCAGGCGGCGCGCGAAGCCGGCGTTGCCCAGCCGCTCGGGCGAGACCAGCAGCGCGTCCAGGCGGTTGCCGGCGATGTCGTCGAAGACGGCGTCCCAGTCGTCGAGGTTGGTGGAGTTGACGGTGGCCGCGCGCAGGCCGGCGCGCGACGCGGCGCCGACCTGGTCGCGCATCAGCGCCAGCAGCGGCGAGACGATGAGCGTGGGGCCCTTGCCCTCGGCGCGCAGGGCTGCCGTCGCGGCCCAGTAGACGGCGGACTTGCCCCAGCCGGTGGCCTGCACGACGAGCACACGCGCGCGCTGCTCGACGAGCGCCGCCACCGCCGCGGTCTGGTCGGCGCGCGGCTGCGCCGCCGGCCCGGCCATCGCGGCAAGCACTTGGCGCAGGTGGTGTTCGGCGGGGCCCATGGCGGCATTGTGGGCCGCGTTCTCCGCGGGCCGGTCGGGGTTCAGCACGAGGACCGTCAGGTCGCCAGCCTTGGGCGCATCGCGCAGGCCGTACGCTCAGCGCTACGGTGCCTGCAACCGCTGCAGCAGCTCCAGCGTCGGAAAGCCGTCCGGCGGCAGGCCCGCGCTGCGCTGGTAGCGGCGCAGCGCGTCTCTCGTGGCCGGGCCGACGAGGCCGTCGGGGGCGCCGCTTTCGAAACCACGCGCGTTGAGAGCCGTCTGCAGCGCGATCAGCTGGGCGCGCGAGAGCGGCGCCAGGTCGCGCGGCCACGAGGCTGGCACGCCGGGGCCGCCGGCGAGGCGCTGCGCGAGCAGGCCCACCGCCAGCGCATACGAGGTCGAGCTGTTGTAGCGCAGCAGCGCGCGGAAGTTGGTGCCGACCAGGAAGGCCGGCCCGCGCGCGCCGGCGGGCAGCAGCAGGGCGCTCTCGGCGAGAGCGGGCAAGTCGGTGCCGTCGGCGGCGCGCACGCCCTCGGTCGCCCATTGAGCGCTCGGCTGGCGGACCTGCAGGTCGGCACGGTTCAGGTCGAAGCGCTCGGGCAGCGTCACCTCCAGGCCCCAGGGCTCGCCGGCGCGCCAGCCGACGCGGGCGAGGTAGTGGGCCGTCGAGGCCAGCACGTCGGCCACGCTGCCCCAGATGTCGCGCCGGCCGTCGCCGTCGCCGTCGACGGCATAGGCGAGGAAGCTCGACGGCAGGAACTGCGTCTGACCCATCGCACCGGCCCAGGAGCCGACCATGCGCGCGCGCTCGATGTCGCCGCCCTGCAGGATGCGCAGCGCCGCCAGCAGCTGGCCGCGCGCCCAGGCCTCGCGCCGGCCGTCGAAGGCCAGCGTGGCCAGCGCGTCGATGGTGGGTGTGCTGCCGACGTTGTCGCCGTAGTTGCTCTCGATGCCCCAGATGGCGGCGAGCACCGGAGCAGGCACGCCGTGGCGCGCCGCGGCGGCTTCGGCCTCTGCGCGCGCCTGCGCGCGCCTGCGCGAGCTTCTCCTGGCCCCGCGTGACGCGCGCAGCCGACGCGGCGCTTTCGAGGTAGTCCCAGACGGCGCGCACGAACTCCGGCTGCGTGCGGTCGCGTTCGATCACGCGCGGCAGGACCTGCACGCCGTCGAAGGCGGCATCGAAGGTGCTCTCGCGGGTGCCGGCCGCGAGCGCCGTGGCGCGGAAGGCCGCGACCCATTTCGAGAAGCGCTCGCGCAGGGCCGCTTCATCGTCGGCCGGTGACGAGGCCGGAGCACTGGCCGCGGGGACCGTTTGCGCGGCCGCGCTGGCCGGGGCGTCCGGGGCGAGTGGGGTCGCGACGGGCTGCGCTGCGCCCGGCATGGCCAGCAACGCGGCCACGGCGGCGAGTGCCAGGCGCCGCAGCCTGCGGAGGTGAACAGGGCCGCCGATGGCGAAGCCTCGCCGGCCGATGGCTTGGCTCGACGTGTTCTTGCCGAACGTGTCCCGCATCGACGCAGGGTACACCCGAGCCATCGGCAGCGAGTGTGGTGGGCGCTACGGTGCGGGCTTGCGCCCGCCGGCGGGAAGGCGCCTTCGGGCCGTCTTCTTCACGTAGGCGCTGCACCAGCTCCAGGGCTTGGGGCTGCGCAGCCGCGAATCAAGGCTTCTTGCGGGTCGTGGCTGCAGGTTTGGTGTCTGCGGCCTTCGGCGCGTCGCCGATCACGGTCTTCAACGGACACACGGAAACCGCCGGGCACTTCGCACAGCTGGCGACGATCGCGATCGGGCAGAGCGTCATGGTCGTGCTTCCTGGGTGGCGGTGGGTGAGGATACTCCCGCGCGCACACCGGATGCCTGCGCATGCGGGGCCGACACACCCGATGCGGCCTAGCCGCGGCCCTACGCCGGCGCGCAGTCGGCCGCGAGCAGCAGGTGCGTGAGGTCGTGGTAGCGCTGCGCGTTCAACCCCGTGAGGTCGTTGATGCGCTCGATGCGCGCGTAGAGGGTGTTGGCGTGCACGCGCAGCTCGCGCGCGGCGCGCTGCACGTTCATGTCGGCATCGGCCAGGCTTCGCAGCGTCTTGAGGAGCGCGCCGTTTGCTTTCGCGTCGGCTTCGCGCAGGGCGTCGAACCACACCGGCAGGGCCGACTGCACGTAGTCGGCGCCGCGGTGGATGAGCAGCCGCCGGATGGGCAGCTCGGAGAAGGGCACCAGGCGCTCGGCGACGTTGGCGAAGTCGAGCGCCACCGTCGCCTCGTGCAGCCCGCGCGGGATGAAGGAGGTCGAAGGCTGGTCGCTCGAAAGCCCGATCAGCACCGCCGGCCCGAGCGTCAGCAGCGGCGCGCGGATGCGGTCGGCGAGCCTGGCCTGCGGCGCCGTCCAGCCCGAGGTGCGGCGCACGTCGGAGTACACCGCGACGACGACGTTGCCGCGCACGCCGACGAGCGCACGCACCGACAGCGCGGCCACGGCCTCGGTCATCGCCTGGACGATGCGCAGCGCGCGCGCCGGGTTCTCCATCTCCAGCGGGTCGGTGCTCTGGGCAAGTGCGACGCAGAAGCTCAGGCGCTGCTCCAGGTAGCCCGCGCGCTTGAGCAGCCGCGCCACGCGCGCATCGGCCTCGTCGTAGCCGCTGACGAGGATGCCGAGCAGCTCCGTGCGGCGGTCGCCTTCGGCCTCGGCCAGCACGCGCGTGTGCGCCACGTACTCGGCGGCGGCGACGATGCCGATGGTGCTGGTGTACTCCATGGCGAAGTCGGCGATCGCGGGCGCGATGGGTTCGGCGCCTTGGCCGAGTGGGTCGCCTTGCCGGACTTGCCGGCCTGCACGCGCAGCGGTGGTCGGCGCCGACGCGGCCATCGCGGCCTGCGCGAGCCAGGGCGCCAGCGCCTTGTGGCCGCAGCGGTAGGCGTGCAGTGTCGCCTCCAGCGGAAAGCGGTGCGCGGCCCGGGCGCGGGCGTGGGCGCGCACGAACTCGAAGTCGCCGACCGGCCCGCCCGCCATCAGCCGCCGCAGTTCGGCGATGTGCTCGTCGGCATGCCGCTCGAGGTCAGGCAGCACCTCCGGGTTGCGCGAGGTGGAGAAGGCCGGCACCTCGGCGAGCACGGCCGCCCGCAGGCGCGGCGCCACCTCGTGCAGGCTCTTGTCGAGCCAGGGCGCGGCGCGCGGCACCACACCGAGGGCCCCCAGGCGCCCGAGCGCGCGCTGCAGCGAAAGGCCCGTGTCGGTGGGTGAGTCGGTGACCACTGTGAATAGTCTCCAGTCCGGGGCCCTGAATTGTCAGCGGATTCGCCGTTGCAAGCGCTCCACCCTGTAAATACTCTACATCCACGGGACCGGATCGAACCCCGACCGCCCGCTACAGGAGAGACTGCGATGGCCAAGTACCTTTTTGTCTATCACGGCGGCAAGCCGCCCACCAACCCGGCCGACGGAAAGGCCGTGCACGACGCCTGGGGCGCCTGGTTCGGCTCGCTGGGCGCGGCCGTCATCGACGGCGGCAACCCGGTCGGCAAGTCGAGCACGGTGAAGGCCGACGGCTCGCTCGCCGAGGGCGGCGGCGCCAACCCGGCGAGCGGCTACAGCCTGATCGAGGCCTCGAGCCTCGACGACGCGCACAAGAAGGCGAAGGGCTGCCCGCTGCTCAAGGCCGGCGGCTCGATCGAGATCGCGATGGCGATGGACATGTAGCCCCGACGAGCCTCGCCGGCACCACTTCGGCGAGGTCCGTTCGCGAAGGCCGGGGCCGCGGCTTCCCCACGGCCGCGGCCGAAGCTACTTCTTGCGCTGCCCGTCGTCGCGCCGCACCGTCACCTTGCGCCCGCGCAGCGTGGCGCCACGCAGCGCGGCCACCACGCGATCGGCGTCGGACTCGGGCAGCTCGACGAGCGAGAAGGTGTCACCGATCTCGATGTCCCCGATGCCGCGCGCGTTCACCTGCGCCTCGTTGGCGATGGCGCCCACCAGGTCGGCCGGGCGCATGCCCAGCTTGCGGCCGGCGCCGATGTAGATGCGCACCATGTTGCGCGGGTTGAAGTCGCCGCCCGGGCCGGCCTCGGCGCGGCGCGGCGCCGGCTTGCGCGGGCTCTCGCCGGGCGGCGGGCCGGGCTCGGTGTCGGCGCGGCGAGTCGGTGGCCGATCGGCACGGGGCGGGGCCACCGCCGCGGGCCGGTCGTCACGCGGGGCGCGCGGCGCAAAGTCGCCCGGCGGCGGGCGGCTGGCCGGGCCGCTGCGCGGCCCGCGGGCGGCAAAGCCCGCCTGCGGACGATCGTCGCGCTGCCAGGCCCCGCGCGGCTCGGGCCGCGAGAAGCTCTCGTACGAGGGGATCTGCACCTCGTCGTCGCCGACGCCGGTGCCGGCCAGCGCCTCGTGCGCCAGCTTCACCGCCGCGGCGGCCACGTCCATGGGGTCGTATTCGGCCGCCAGCGACTCGACGACGCTGCGGAATCCGTCGAGCTCGCCCGCGATGACGGCCTCGCGCAGCGTGCCCTTGGTGACGTCGAGCCGGCGTGCCTTCACGTCCAGCGGCGTGGGCACGGTGGCGATCTCGATCTTCTGCTTCGTCGCCCACTCGATGTTGCGCACAAGCCGGTGCTCGCGCGGCTCGGCCAGCGTGATGGCCACGCCCTCGCGCCCGGCGCGGCCGGTGCGGCCGATGCGGTGCACGTAGGCCTCGGGCGAGCTGGGCACGTCGAAGTTGACGACGTGCGAGAGGTGATCGATGTCGATGCCGCGCGCCGCCACGTCGGTGGCCACGAGCAGGTCGACCTTGTTGGCGCGCGCCTTCTTCATGACGCGGTCGCGCTCCTGCTGCGACATGCCGCCGTGCAGCGCCTCCACGGCATAACCGCGGCCGACCAGCCGCTCGGCCAGGTCGTCCACCTCCAGCCGCGTGCGGCAGAAGACGAGGGCGAGCGTCGGGCTCTCGAGGTCGAGCACGCGTCCCAGCGCCGCGATCTTGTGCGCGCGCGGCACGATGTAGGCCGTCTGCCGCACCTTGGGCACTTCGCCCTTCTTGGCCGCCTCGCGCGGGATGAGCACACGCACCGGGTTCTTCAGGTGCCGCTCGGCGATGCCGGCGATGCGCGGCGGCAGCGTGGCCGAGAAGAGCGCCGTCTGCCGCGTCTCGGGCGTGGCCTCGAGGATGAGCTCCAGGTCCTCGGCGAAGCCCATGTCGAGCATC
>JAEUPE010000261.1 GCA_016790435.1 Rubrivivax sp.
GGGTCGAGCCAGAACACCGCCGGCGTGCCCGAGTTGCGGCAGCGCGTGACAGCCAGCTTCACCCAGTCGCGGATGGCCGCGTCCTTGGCCTGGCACATGCGCCAGATGTCGCCGGTCTCGACGTTCTGCGTCAGCAGCACCTCGCCTGTGGCGAGGTCGGTGATGTTGGCGACGCCGTCCTCCGCGATCTCGAAGGTCTTGTCGTGCGACCCGTATTCCTCGGCCTGTTGCGCCATCAGGCCGACGTTGGGCACCGTGCCCATCGTCTTCGGGTCGAACGCGCCGTGCCATTTGCAGAAGTTGATGATTTCCTGATAGATGCGCGCGAACGTGCTCTCGGGCATCACGGCCTTCACGTCCTTCAGGCGGCCGTCGGCGCCGTACATCTTGCCGCCGGCGCGGATCATCGCCGGCATCGAAGCGTCGACGATCACGTCGCTGGGTGAATGGAAGTTCGTGATGCCCTTGGCCGAATCGACCATCGCCAGCTCGGGCCGGTGCTCGTGGCAGGCGTGCAGGTCGCGCAGGACTTCCTCGCGCTCCGCCTCGTCCAACTTCTCGATCTTGTTGAAGAGATCGACCATGCCGTTGTTGACATTGATGCCCAGGCTGTCGAACAGCTTGCCGTGCTTCTCGAACGCCTCCTTGTAGAAGATGCGCACGCAGTGGCCGAAGACGATCGGGTGCGAGACCTTCATCATCGTCGCCTTGACGTGCAGCGAGAACATCACGCCGTGCTTGCGCGCATCTTCGATCTCGCGCTCGTAGAAGGCGAGCAGCGCCTTCTTGCTCATGAACATCGAGTCGATGACCTCGCCCGCCAGCAGCGAGACCTTGGGCTTGAGCACGAGCGTCTTGCCGCTCTTCGTGACGAGCTCCATCTTGACGTCGCGCGCGCGGTCGAGCGTCATCGATTTCTCGCCGTGATAGAAGTCGCCGGCGTGCATGTGCGAGACGTGCGTGCGCGAGGCCTGTGCCCACTCGGCCATCGAATGCGGGTTCTTGCGCGCGTACTCCTTCACCGCCCGCGGCGCGCGGCGGTCGGAGTTGCCTTCGCGCAGAACTGGGTTGACGGCCGACCCGACACATTTCGCGTATCGCGCGCGAATGGACTTCTGCTCGTCGGTCTTCGGGTCCTCGGGGTAGTCGGGGAGCTTGTAGCCCTTGCCTTGCAGCTCCTTGATGGCGGCCAGCAGTTGCGGCATGGAGGCGCTGACGTTGGGCAGCTTGATGATGTTGGCGTCAGGCTCGAGCGTCTTCCTGCCCAGCTCCGCCAGCGTGTCGGGCACGCGCTGCTCGGGCTCCAGGCTTTCGGAGAAGCTGCCGAGGATGCGCCCGGCGACCGAGATGTCGGCGAGGTCCACCCGCACGCCCGCCGGCTTGGCGAAGGCGCGGATGACGGGCAGGAAGGCGGCAGTCGCCAACGCCGGTGCCTCGTCGGTCAGCGTGTAGATGATGGTCGGCTCGGTGCTCATGCGGGGTCTCCAAGGGGGCGGCAGATCCTCCGGGCGCGCGATCGGGCCTGCGCTCTGCCACTGATCCGGCCAATGTACCGGACCGGCGGCAGCCGACCCGACCACGCCGCTTGCACCGGGCCGGCGGTGCAGGCGCACCACGGCCGCCGGTACGCCTGTGATAGCGTTTTGCGCCATGAAGATCCTCGTCACCGGCAGCGCCGGCCATCTGGGCGAGGCGCTGATGCGCACGCTGCGCGACGGGGGGCGCGACGCCATCGGCATCGACGTGCTGCCGTCGCCGACCACCGACGTGGTCGGCTCCATCGTCGAGCGGGCCACGGTGCAGCGCTGCATGAAGGATGTCGACGTCGTGCTGCATGCAGCCACGCTGCACAAGCCGCATGTCGAGTCGCACACGCGCCAGGCGTTCATCGACGTCAATCTCACAGGCACGCTCAACCTGCTCGAGGCCGCCGCCGAGCGGCGCGTCAAGGCCTTCGTCTTCACGAGCACGACGAGCGCGTTCGGCGACGCACTCGTGCCGCCGCCTGGCGAGCCGGCGGCGTGGATCACCGAAGACGTGGCACCACAGCCGAAGAACATCTACGGGGTCACGAAGGTGGCCGCCGAAGACCTGTGCCAGCTCTTCCACCGCAACCAGGAGCTGCCGGTGATCGTGCTGCGCACGTCGCGCTTCTTTCCCGAGGACGACGACCACGCCGCGACGCGCGACGCCTATGCCGAGGCCAACGCGAAGGCCAACGAGTTCCTGTACCGCCGCGTCGAGATCGAGGATGTCGTCAGTGCGCACCTGCTGGCCGTCGAGCGCGCGCGCGAGTTGGGGTTTCGCAAGTACATCGTCAGCGCGACGTCGCCGTTCACGCCCGCCGACCTGGCCGAGCTGCGCCGCGACGCGCCGGCCGTCGTGCGCCGTCTTGTGCCGGAGCACGAAGCCGTCTATGCGGTGCGTGGCTGGCGCATGTTCCCGAGCCTCGATCGTGTCTACGTCAACGAGCGTGCACGGCGCGAGCTCGGCTGGTCGCCGCGGCACGACTTCGCGTCGGTGGTCGAGCGACTCGGCCGCGGCGGCGATCTGCGCAGCGCACTCGCAATGCAGGTCGGCGCGAAGGGCTACCACCGCACGCCCGGGCCGTTCTGCAACCCGTAGGCTGGCGGCATGGAGACGGCGCCCGCCCAACACCTGCTCGCCCGCCTCGACGGCATCGCCGCAGTGCTGCAACAGCGGCCCGAGGCCCTCGCGCTCATCGCGCTCGGCTCGGTCGGCCTCGACACCGCACGCCTGGACGCCTGGTCGGACCTCGACTTCTTCGTCATCGTGCGGCCGCAAGCCAAGGCGCGCTTCATCGACAACCTCGACTGGCTGGCCGAGGCGCACCCGCTCGCCTGGCATTTCCGCAATACGGCCGACGGTTGCAAGGTGCTGATGGCCGACGACGTCTTCTGCGAGTTCGCCGTCTTCGAGCCAGACGAGCTGCCGGGCATCCCTTTCGCCCCCGGCCGCATCGTCTGGGAGCGCGAGGACGTGGATGCGTCGCTGGCCGTGCCTGCACGAAGGCCGCCGCCGCCCACGACCGACGAGACCTGGATCGTCGGCGAGGCGCTGGCGTGCCTGCTCGTGGGCCTGGCGCGCTGGCACCGTGGCGAGAAGCTGTCGGCGCTGCGCTTCGTGCAGGGGCACGCGCTCGACCGCCTGATCGAGCTCGACGCGCTGCGCCGGCACCCGGCCGGTGGTGATCCGTTCAGCGCCGAGCGCAGGCTGGAGGCGCGCCAGCCCGGGCTCGCCGCCGAGCTGCCGCAGTTGGCCCCCGGCTACGAACACACGCCGGCGGCGGCGCGGGCCCTGCTGCGGGCGCTGCGCGCGCGAGGCGCCCTGCTGAACGAGGCCGCCCTCGCGCGCATCCAGGCGCTGGCAGCCTGAGGCCGGCTTGCCCGGATGATCGGGTCGATGGCGGCAGAGACGCAGCTTCATCGTGCGTCAGTGGCTTCTGCCGGCATCGACGGCGTCACGGCTGTCCATCGCCAGCGACAGCAGCCGTACCGCCGCACTTGCGGCCGGCGCATCGGCGTCGTATACCGCCAGCACGATGGGGGAACCGAAATGAGCATGGCATCGGAGAACCGTACGGCGGTGAGGACCTACAGCCGCACGGCACGCGCGCTGCACTGGATCACCATGGCGCTCGTCGCCGTCCAGGTGCCGGTCGGGGTGGCCATGGTCTACCGCGGCAAGACGTTGAACGTCTGGGACAAGCTGACCGGCGCGCTCTACAACGGCCACAAGCTCGTCGGCATCGCGATCCTGCTCCTCGTGCTCTGGCGGCTCGCCTATCGGTTCACGCGCGGCGCGCCACCCGACGAACCGACGCTCGAGCCCTGGCAGCGGCTCGCGAGCCACTTCAACCACTGGGGGCTGTACCTGCTGCTGGTGGCCACGCCGGTGGCGGGCTATGTCGGTATCTCGCTGTTCCCGGCGCTCGCCATCTTCGGCCTGTTCAAGCTGCCGGGCATCGTGGCGCCCGACAAGGCTGCCGCCGGCACGGCCTTTGTCGTGCACATGGCTCTGGCGATCGCGCTCGTGCTGCTCATCGGCATGCACGTGGCCGCAGCGCTGTTCCATTACTTCGTGCGCAAGGACAACGTGCTCGGCCGGATGATTCCGCGCCTGCTTCGCTAGCGGCTCGCGAGTTCGTGCATGCGCGAACGACGAACACGGTGAATATTGCCCGCCGTGCGAAATGGCAACGCCGAGGGGTTGACGCGTGCAGCCGCGTCAAGCAAAGTGCGGCCCGCGTTCACACCGTACGCGTTTTCTTCACCCACCACTTCACCACAGGAGGCCGCGATGATTTTCCGTCTGCACACCCGCCTCCTGTCGGCCGCGAACTCCTGACGACTCGCGGCCGGCGCGTGGCTCCTCGCGCCGCCGCCTTGTCGTAGGTCTTCCCTCCCCGACACGCCCGGCCCGCGAGGCCGCACGCGCCACCGCCCGTTCGCCCGGAACGCGGCCGGCAGGTCCTGGCCCTGTCCATTTCGATCCCGTATCGCCACGCGGCGAGCGCCGGATTCGAGCCTGACGTCTCCATTCAACCGCGCGTGCCTCCCGGCCACGCGGAGGGGTCAGCTCGCGCCTGCAGCTCTGTCGTTGGCCACGCCACACGCAAGCCCTACCCAAAGCCATGTCCAACTCGTCTGTCCATTGCCCATCGCACGCCGGCGCGGCTGCCAAGCCCACCGGCCACCCAAGCCCCGGCGGTCCACAACCGCCACCCAAGGAGAAGACCATGAAGCACCCGACTGCCGCCGTGCGTGCCGTCGTCGCCGTGGCCTCGTTCGCCACAGCCGCCGCGGTGATGCTCACCGTGTTCGCCGCCTTCGACAGCGTCTCGCGCGAGCCGTTCCTGCGCGACACGCCCGGGGTCCGCCTCGCCGTCACGCGCTGCGAAGCCTCCGGCGAGCGCGCGAAACGCGAGCATTGCATGCGCCGGTTGATCGCTGCCGCCAAGGCGAGCGGCGCCGGCGCCGCGCGAGTCGCCACGCTCGAGCCCGAGCAGCGCCCGCGCTGAAGGAAGGAAGCGGGCCGCGCACCCAGCGTGCGCGGCCCGCCGCACGCCGTGCGTCAGCCGAGCTGAGCCCCTCTGGCAGGGCCGCTCACTCCTTCGCCCCGCCCAGCGCGGCCCACAGCGGCACGGCCTCGATGCCCGGCGCCAGCCTGAAGCGCTTGTCGCCCGGGTAGACGACGTACAGCTCGTCGAGCCGCAGGTCCTCGCCGGCGATGGACATCGAGCGCGTCACCTGGGGCGAGTCGGCTCGCTTGAACTCCACACCCACGCGCTGCTCGCCCTTGAGCAGCAGCAGATCGAGCTCGGCCCCCTGGTACGTGGCCCAGAAGTAGGCCTCGTCGGGCTGCGCCAGGCGCAACACCTGCTCCAGTGCAAAACCCTCCCAGCTGGCGCCGCACCGGGGATGCGTGAGCAACTGCTCGAGCGTGGTCACGCCCATCAACGCGTGCAACAGGCCGCTGTCGCGGAGGAAGACCTTGGGCGACTTGACCTGTCGCTTGCCGAGGTTGGCATGCCAGGGCTGCAGCTGGCGCACCATGAGCGTCTGCGTCAGCGTGTCGAGATAGCGCCGCACCGTCGGCTCGGAGACGCCGAGCGAGCGCGCCGGGTCGGCGGCCGACCAGATCTGCCCGTGCACATGGGCCAGCATGCGCCAGAAGCGCAGCATGGCCGGCGCCGCGATGTTGATGCCGAACTGCGGCAGGTCGAGCTCGACATGGCTGGCGATGGCCTGGCGGCGCCACGCCAGGCTGTCTTCGTCCGTGGAGGCCAGGTACGAACGCGGGAAGCCGCCGCGCAGCCAGAGGCGGGGCGCGACCTCGCTGGCCGAATCATCACCGGCCGCCTCGGCGAGGTCGAAGCCGGCAACCTCGATCGTCTCCGCGCGTCCGAGCAGCGACTCACCCGCTTGCCGCAGCAGCGCGGGCGAGGCGCTGCCCAGCAGCAGGAACTGCCCCCGCGTGTCGCTGCGGTCGATGAGGACGCGAAGCGCCGGAAACAGATCGGGGCGACGCTGCACCTCGTCGATGACCACCAGCCCCTGCAGTGGCGCGAGCGTGGACATCGGGTCGGCCAGCCGGTCGGCATCGAGCGGGTTCTCGAGGTCGAAGTAGCGCGGCGAGTCCGGCCTCAGAAATGCCCTCGCGAGCGTGGTCTTGCCTGATTGCCGCGGGCCTGCGAGCACCACGGCCCGGGCACGTGCCAGGGCGGTTCGAACCGCGCGTTCAAGCGACTTACGCTGCAGCATGGCGGCAGGCTAGCACTCCATCCATGAAATTCCAATATTCCGTGTTGTATTTTCATGATTCTTCGCCTGCGAAGCTGCCGCGGCCTGGCGCGCCTGCCGACCGGGCCCGGGCGCGCTGCCCTACGATGCCGCCCGGCCAACCTCGCCTCGCTGCCCCATGACCGCAGACCCTATCGCGTGAGCTTCGACACCATCGTCGTCGGCAGTGGCCTGGCCGGGCTCACCTACGCCGCGCTGGCGGCGCACGGGGGCGCGCGTGTGCTGATGCTGGAGGCGCACACGCAGCCGGGCGGCTACGGCCACACCTTCAGCTTCGGCAAGCCGCCCGATGTGTACCGCTTCAACGCGCAGCTGCACTACGTGTGGAACTGCGGCCCCGGGCAGACCGTGCACGATGTGCTGCGCAAGCTGGGCCTGGCCGAAGAGGTGACGTTCCAGCCGCTCGACCGCAACGGCTTCGACCGCATGCGCATCCCCGGCCATGCGCTCGACATCCCGAACGGCTATGCCGAGCTGGCGCAGCGCCTGGCCACCTTGTTCCCTGCCCATGCCGAGGCACTGCTCAGCTTCGTCGCCGAGGTCGAGGCGCTCGCCGACGAGCTCGACCGCCTGCCGCCACCACCGCGGCTGCCGCGCATGCTGCCGCGCCTGCACCGCTTTCGGCGCGTGCTGCGGCACCGGCAGCACACGTTGCAGCAGGCCTTCGACGCGTTCGGGCTGCCGCTGGAGGCACAAGCGCTGCTGGCGCTGCAGTGGCCCGACTTCCTGCTGCCGCCCGAGCGCCTGTCGTTCTTCGCCTGGGTCATGCTCTTCGCCGGCTACCAGCGCGGCGCCTACTACCCCACGCACCACTTCGAGCACGTGGTGGATGCACTCGTCGGCCGCGTGGCCGAGCGCGGCGAGCTGCGCCTGCGGCATCGCGTGGTGGAGTTCCTGTTCGAGCGCGACGCCGTGGTGGGCGTGGTGGCCGAGGAGGTCGACGACGATGGTGTGGCCACCGGCCCGCGCCACGTGTTCCGCGCCCCGCGCGTGGTGTGCAACATGGATCCGCAGGCCGCGGCGAAGTTGATCGGCCCCCATCGCTTCAGTCGCAAGGTGCGCCGCCAGCTCGACTACCGCTACTCGCCCTCCAACTTCATGGCCTATCTCGTGGTGGAGGGCGTGGACCTTCGCGACCACGGCTTCGGCCGCTCCAACCTGTTCCACAGCGAGCTGGCCGACTTGAACGAGGCCTTCCGGCGCATGGAGCAGGGCGACTACTCGGCGCCCAGCTTCGCGATGACGGTGCCCTCGCTGCTCACCGACGACCGCAGCGACTGCCCACCGGGCAAGCAGGTGGTGGAACTGCTGACGGTGGCCGACCACGGCCGCTTCCTGCAGCTGCGCATGGCCAACCCGCGCGCCTACCGCGACAAGAAGGCCGAGATCTACGACGCGATCTGCGACGTCATCGAGCGCGACTACGTGCCCGGCTTCCGCAGCCACGTGTGCTTCAAGCTGCTCGCCAGCCCCACCACCAACCAGCGCTACTGCCTGAGCCCCGAGGGCAACTCCTACGGCTCGGACATGGTGCCCGCGCAGGTCGGCGCCGGGCGGCTCGGGGCCGAGAGTGGCGTGCCCGGGCTGTGGTTCTGCAATGCCTCGTCGGGTTATGCCGGCTTCGCCGGCACCTTCTGGACCGGCGCCACGTTGTACGAGAGGCTGACGGGCGACCCGGTGCTGAGCGGGCCGCACCTGGGCTGAGATCGAAAGCCCGCACCCTGCATGCGTCCTGGGTCTCGCGCACTGGCTCGCGGCCTGTTGCGCACTCCCACCCGGGTCAGAGCCCCCGGCCGCCGAGCGCGGTGGCCACTGCCAGCGCCGAGCCAGCGGCGCCCTCGTGCAGCCCGTCCCCCAGCCACGCACCCACGTGCCAGGTGCGGCGTTGGCCGTTGCTGGCCCGCACCTCGTCACGATGCGCGAGCGCGGCGACGGTGAAGGCGGCGGTATGGTGCGGCTGGCGCAGCAGCACGCGGGCCGGGTCGATCTCGGCGTCGAGGCCGAGGGCGAGGCCGTAGTCCACCGCGTGGCCGGGCGGCAGGCCTGCGAGTCCGTTGAGCCAGGCGTTGTAGCCGCCACCCCCCGGCTGCTCGAAGAGGTCGAACTCGGTGCGCACCGCCACGCCACGGCGGCGATAGAGCCCGTCGTCGGCATGCACGAGCGTCGTCACGTGGTTGGCCCGCCAGGCGCCAAAGCGGCGTCGCTCGGCCTCGTCGGCGTCGGCGAGCAGGCGCAGCACCTGGTCGGGCGGCGTGGCGATCACCACGGCGTCGAACGCCAGCGGCTGGCCGTCCACCACCAAGTGCACGCCGCGGTCGTCGCGCCGGATCGACTGCACGATCGCATTCGTGTACACGGTGCCGCGCAGGCCGGCCAGGAGGCGCTCGACATAGGCGTAGGTGCCGCCCTCGACGGCCGACCACGAGTTCGCCCGCGCGAAGGCGCGCAGCATCGGCACGCACAAGGCCGCCGACAGCCCGGGCACCTCGGCGCTCGGCATCGAGTAGGCGTAGGTCACGAGCAGCCGCAGCCAGTGGCCGAACGGTGGCGGGCCGAGGAACTCGCCCAGAGCGCGCCCGCGCAGCGCCGCGTCGGGCACGTTGGCGCGCGCCATGAAGCGGGCGCGTTGCAGGCCCGCGCGAGCCAGCCGCAGCACGGCACCGGCCCGCGTGGCGGCCGGCAGCTGGCGCAGGGCCCCCGGCGAATAGAGCGGCCCGGCGCCCTGGCGATGGAAAGCGGTGTCGCCGGCCACGCTGCGCAAGGGCACCCCGAGCGCCGCGAAGAGGCGGTGCACGGTCGGGAAGTTCTCGCGGCTGAACTCGACGACGCCGGCGTCGAGCCACACGCCCGCGGGCAGGTCGCCACGCGGTGCGTTGCGCCCCATGGTGCGGATGTGCCCGCCGAGCACGGGGGCACGCTCGAACAACGTGACCTCGTGCGCCCGGTCCAGCAGCCACGCCGTGATGAGCCCGCTGGCGCCGCCGCCGACGATCGCAATGCGCAAGAAGCCCCTCTGCCCGGTGAAGCGACGGCCCGACGATAGCGGCGCCCGGGCTGACGCGGCCGAGGCCTTCAGCGGCGCGCTGGCTCGCGCGCCCCGGCACTGCGCCGTCTGTCCAGCGCGCCCGAAGCGGCGGCCTTGAGCAGGCGCTGGAACGTCGGGCACTGCGCATGGCTGGGTGCAGGGCAGGCGGCGGCGTGCCGCAGCCCGCGGCTCATCGCCCGCAGCTGCCGGACCTTCGTGTCGATCTCGTCGGCCTTGGCTGCCAGCAACTGGCGGTCGATGTTCGGCGCGCCGCGCGGCGAGAGCATCGACTGGATTTCGTCGAGCGAGAGCCCGGCCGCCTGGCCGAGGGCGATGAGCGCGAGCTGGTCGAGCACGCCCGGGGCGAAGCGGCGGCGCGCGCCCGCCGGGCCGACCGAAGCAATGAGGCCGCGCTTCTCGTAGTAACGCAAGGCCGAGGCCGGCATGCCGGTGCGCCGTGCGACATCTGAAATGTCCATGGGGGTCGAATCCGCTTGACTTGAAGTTGACTTCAACTTCTATCGTGGCGGCCATCGCATCACCCGTCAACACTGAAGGCCCTTCGATGGAACCCCTCTCCCAATTCCCGCAGCCTGCCCTGCTCCCCCTGATGCCCCACGCCGTCCTCGTCGGCGTCGGCGCGACGTTGCTGATGGACCTCTGGCTGGTGCTGCTGAAGCGCACTGGCGTCCCGACCATGGACTTCGCCCTCCTCGGGCGCTGGGTCGGCCACGTGTTCCGTGGCCGCTTCGCGCACGAAGCCATCCGGCGTGCCGCGCCGATCGCCGGCGAAACCGCGCTGGGCTGGCTCGCTCACTACGCCATCGGCGTGGCCTTCGCCGCCCTGCTGGTGGGCCTGCAGGGCGCCGCGTGGCTGCGCAGCCCCACCTGGCCGGCGGCCCTGGCGTGGGGCCTGGCCACGGCGGCGGCGCCGCTCTTCGTGCTGCAGCCAGCCATGGGCGCGGGCATCGCTTCGCGGCGCACGCCCTCGCCGCTGAAGAACAGCCTGCGCAGCCTCGCCAACCACGCCGTGTTCGGCCTCGGGCTGTACGTCAGCGCCGCCGCCCTGGCGCGGCTGGCGGCCTGAGCGCGCACCGAGCCGAACTCCGGCCTCCTCTTGCATCCCGCGTCCGCACCCCGCGGCCGCCACCTGGCTTCGCCACCCGCTGTCGCAACCACCCCTCGCAACCACCATGAAACAACTCGCCATCGTCTATCACAGTGCCCACGGCCACACCGAGCACATCGCCCGCCACGTCGCCGAGGGCGCCCGCAGCGCCGGCACGACCGAAGTCGATCTGCTCAAGGCCGAAGACCTCGTGCTCCAGCCCGACCGATTGCGTCGCTACGACGGCCTCATCCTCGGCTCGCCGACCTATCTCGGCGGCGTCTCCGCGCCGTTCAAGGGCTTCATGGACGCGACCGGGCGCCTGTGGCGGGCGCAGGGCCTGAAGGGCAAGCTCGCCGCCGGCTTCACGGTGTCGTCGCTGCCCGCCGGCGACAAGCAGTCGACGCTGATGTCGATGTTCGTCTTCAGCATGCAGCACGGCATGGTCTGGGTCGGCAACCCCTTCCTGCCCGAACAGCACCAGGGCGTCGCCTACGACGAGGCGGCCAACCGCCTGGGCAGTTGGTCGGGCCTGATGGCGCAGGCCGGGCATGCGTCGCCGGCCGACTCCTTCGTCCCCGGCGACATCAAGACCGCGCGCATGTTCGGACGCCACTTCGCCGAGACGCTGCAGCGCGTCGCGGTTGCAGCAGCGGATGCAGTGGCCGGCCCGGTCTCGGGTCCGGTCACGGGCCAAGTCACGGGTTCGTTGGCGGGCTCGGTCGCGGCCGCAGGCGCGAACGCCGTCGCAGCCTGAGCGCGCTCACCGCCCTGGAGCCCACGATGCTGCCCAAGAAGCTCGCACCGATGCTGTTCGGCCTGCTGCTGTCAGGGATCATGTCCCTGCTGGTGTCGGGCATCTCGACCTGGCGTGCCGCCGGCCTCGGCCCCGGCTTCGCCGCCACCTGGGCCGGCGCCTGGTTGATGGCATGGCCGGTCGCCTTTCCTGCCGTGCTGCTGGCCGCGCCGCTGGCGCGCCGCGCGGTCGAGCGGCTGGTGCGTGGTCGATAGACCCCGCACCGCCGGACCGTGTCGCTCATCCAGTCGGCGCGCCGCTACAGTGGACGCACCGCACCGCACCGCGACGCCCTGCCGCCCATGTTGCACCTGGCCGCGCCCGAACCCGACCTCGACGGTGTCGTCGAGTGCGGCATCGTCGTACGGCAGTCCGCGGCCACGTCGACCAGCCGCTTTCCGGCCATGCCGAGGGCCATGATCACGCTGACGCCGGGAGACGGCGCCACGGCGGCGGCGGTGCACTTCCATGCCGTGAGCACGCGCCCGATGGCCTACGCGCACGGCCGGCCCTTCGAGGCCCTCGGTCTGGTGCTCCCGCCCGCCACCGCGGCGCGATTGATGGGTCCGAGCACGGGTGCGCTGGTCGACGCCACGCTGCCCTGGGCCGAACTGGCCGGCGTGGCCGAAGCGGCGCGGCTCGGCGATGAACTGCACCTCGCCGGCGGCGATTCCGAGCGTTTGCGGACCTTGCAGGGCAGCCTGCGCCGCGTGCTGGCGCGCGGGCCCGAACGTGTGCAGCACGCGCGCGCGGCAGCGCTGCACCGGCTTTGCCTGGCGGTGGGCCGGCAGGGCGCGCGGGCGGCATCGTCGCTGGGCGTGGGCGAGCGCCAGCTCGAGCGACGTTGCCGCGCCTGGCTGGGGCTGGCACCCAAGCAACTGCAGCGGCTCACGCGTTTCCATGCCGTGCTGGCGAGCGCGATGCGCCACCAGCGCCTGCCCGGTGCCGAAACGGCGCTGGCCGCCGGCTACTACGACCAGTCGCACCTGGCTCGCGAGGCGCTGCAGCTGGCCGGGGCGCCGCTGCGCGACTTGCTCTCCGGTGCGCACGAAGACGGCGCATGGTGGCCGTTGGCCACTCAGCGCCTGCCGTCGGCGGGCGGCGCGCTGCGCCACCACAGGTAACCCGGCAGCGCGAACGACAAGCCGACGAAGAAGATGAGCGGCAGCGCCCACCAGCGGCGTGCGCCGGCGCCACGGTCCAGCGCCACGCCCACGCTGAAGGCCCCGGCGGCCAGGTACACGTCGAGCGTGATGGCGGTGGTCAGCGCGTTGGCGAAGGCGGCACCGAAGAAGGCGTCCGGTGCCACGCCGCCCCCGCCGGCGAAGTAGCGCAGGTTGAACCACCAGGGGAGCACCAGGCCGACGGCGGCCAGCACAAGGAGCAGGCCGCGCACGGCACGGGAGGCAGGCTGGATCATGCTGCCAGCCTAGCCGCGGCGTGGCCGGGGCCGATAGGAAAAAACCGTCCTGTGCGACCGGCCGCTGCGGCCAGTCAGAGGCCGATCAGGCGCCTCGACGACGCGTGTCAGGCACCCGGCTCGGCCGCTCTTCGACGGCGAGCTCGGCCACCAGGGTGTCGGCGAAGTTCGTCGGAGCGAAGCCCATCTCGGCGGGCATGGTGTCGGCGAACTGGGGCTCGAGGTCGATGCCCGGCATCGGCTCGGTCGGGGCCCAGGCCGTGCCTTCGAACTGCGGGCTCGGAGATGGCGTCGGTGTCGGCGTCGGCACCGTGGTCGACAGCGTCGGATTGGGCCCCTGTGCCGGGGCTGCGACCGGCGCCGCGTTGGGCGCAGACGCCGCCCCCGCCGGCGCCACCGGCGCAACGGCGTGCGCCCGGGCCTGCTCGATGACCGCGTTCGCCGCCGCCTGATGCGCGACGACGCCCTCGGCCTGCAGCAACAGCGGTGCCGACCGTGGCGACCCGCCAGCGGCGCCCACATCGCGCCGCAGCGTGGCCTGCAGCCGGTTGCGCTTCCAGGCCACCACGCCCGCCGCCCCGACGAGAGCGAGCAGTGCCAGCCCGGTGGGGAGATCGAGTAGGTCCATGGATGCGGCTATCGGCCAGCGGTGCAGCGACTTGAGCCTTCCTGGCCGGTTCCTGGACGGCATCGAACGCTCACCCAGGGGGCTGGCCGCGGAGCCCGCCGCAGCCCTCGCCGCCCATCGGCCCACCCGTCGGTCTTCGCCCGTGCTTTCGGTTGCATCTGCCGGATACGCGAGCCGCGAGACCGTGCAACGCCATGCAAGAATGTGCAACTTGCACAGATTTGCCAGCAGCGCAGCCCAGGACGATGAACCGCTTTCGTGCCGACCCGATGGACCTCGCCAGAGCTGGGGCGCTTCGCCGGCCTCATGTCGGAGCGGCGCGATGACGCTGATGGCCGGTGAGGCTGAAACGCACAGTGGCGCGCAGCGGGCTGCGGAGATGACGCCTGCAGCCGAGACACCCGAGTGGGTGGGCCTGGCCGAGGCCAACGAGGCGCGGGTCTACGAAGCGCTGGTGCACGGCGCCGATCTGGCGCATTTCGAGGTGGCGCGGCAGGGCAGCGCCCGTCTGCTGTTCGGGCGCGGTTCGCCCTCGCAGCTGGTGGTCAACCGCGTGATCGGCTGGGGCATCGTCGAGCCGCCCAGCGAGGCTTCGCTGGACCGCATCGTGCAGGCGTATGGCCGAGCCGGCTTCGGCATCGAGCTGGCAGGCCGGGCCGCCACCGCCGACGTGGTCGCGTGGTTGAGGGCACGCGGCCTGCGCCGGGTCTCGACGGCGCAGGTGATGGTGCGGCCGGCGGCAGACCCGCCGTCGATGTATGACGCCTGGGAGGCCCGCACGGGCCTGCGCGTGCAGCGCGTCGGGGCGGAAGGCCTGCCGACGTTGGCGCGACTCAGTTGCGAGAACTTCAACGTGCCCGCCGCCGTGGGCGTGTTGCTCGCCGCCGGCACGCTCGGGCCCGGCTGGCGCCGCTGGCTCGCGTTCGACGGTGAACAAGCGATCGGCAGCTCGCTTTCCTACGTGGAAGGCGACGTGGCCTGGTTCGGTTGGACTTGCGTCGCGCCCAGCCATCGCGGCAAGTGGCTGCACTCGGCATTCCTGGCCCGGCAACTCGAAGAGGCCGCCGCCGCAGGCTGCCGCTGGATCACCACGGAGTCGGCCCTGAGCACGCCACAGAAACCGGACCCGGTCCACCACAACCTGCGCCGCTTCGGCTTCTTCGACGCCTACCTGCGACCGATCTACGTCCGGCCACCCGTGCGCTGAGGCCGGGGCCACGCCGCGCACCCCAAGGCCACGCGAGGTCGGGTAGGCTGCTGCGGGAGGTGTCCATGCTTCAGGCGACCGATGCGGCCGCGGCGTGAGCGTCGATGTGAGCCCAGAGCCGAGCCAGCCCGACCCCGATCTGTTGCGCCGCCTGCTGCGCGCCAAGGACCGCATGGACGCCGCCTCGCACGAGGGTTGGCCGGTACAGCGGCTGGCGCGGGTGAGCGGCGTTTCAGAGGCGCACTTCGCGCGCGCTTTCAAGCTGGCGTTCGGCGTGCCGCCGCACCGCTACCTGCTGACGCGCCGCATCGAGCGGGCGACGGCCCTGTTGCGCGACACCGACCTCGCCATCACCGACATCGCGTTCCAGACCGGCTGGGAGAGCCTGGGCACCTTCGGGCGTACCTTCCGCGACATCACCGGCGAGAGCCCGAGCATGGCGCGTGCGCGTGCCCGCGCCACGTCGCCGGATCTCGGTCGCGTGCCCGAGTGCATCGTCAGCGCCGCGCACCGCCCCGACCTGCGCACCGCAGTTTCGGAGAAGCGGCGCCGCGCGCGCGGCGGTACAACGAACACCTCAGACAAGGAGGTGGTTCGATGAGCGGGATGGATGAACAGGCGCGGGGGCGGGCAGGAGCGACGACGGGCGTGCGGATGGGCGTGCGAATGGGCGTGCAAGTGGTGGGTCTGTACGTGCGCGACCAGGACGAGGCGCTCGCTTTCTACGTCGACAAGCTCGGCTTCCGCGTCCACACCGACGTGCGCAACGGCAGCTACCGCTGGCTGACGGTGCAATTGCCGGAGCAGCCGTCGTTCCAGCTCGGCCTGTTCATGCCGGGGCCGCCGGTGCACGACCCGGCCACGGCGCAGGCGTTGAATGCCGTCGTGGCCAAGGGCGCGATGCCGCCGCTGGTGTTGAGCGTGGACGACTGCCGCGCCGCCTGCGGTCGCCTGCTCGCGCTCGGCGTGGAGTTCACGCAGGAGCCGATGGAACGCTACGGCAACGTCGACGCCGGCTTCCGCGACCCTTCCGGCAACGGGTGGAAGATGATCGAGGCGAGGCGCGCGTCGTGATGGTGCCGAAGAAGCCCGGCACGAAGGGCCCGGCGACGGCCGCCGAGCGCCCCACCGACCTGATCGACGCGCGCATCCGGGGGCTGGCCGACTGGCGCGGCGCGTTGCTCGCACGACTGCGCGCGCTGATCCACGAAGCCGACCCGGCGGTGCTCGAGGAGTGGAAATGGAACAACCCGGTCTGGTCACATGACGGGCTGATCTCACCGGCGAGTCATACAAGAGCGTCGTGAAGATGACCTTTGCCAAGGGTGCCGCCTTGCCCGACCCGGCAGGCCTGTTCAACTCCAGCCTCGAAGGCAACGTCCGCCGCGCCATCGACTTCCGCGAAGGCGAAGCGGTGGATGAGAAGGCGCTGAAGGCGCTCATCCGCGCCGCCGTGGCGCTGAACCGGAGTGGCGCGCGATGAACGATCTCGATCGCCCGGTGTGGGCCTCGCTGGCGCACGCGCCGCACCTGGCCGAAGGTGGGCCCTTGGCACGGCGCTTCCGGCGCGACGTCAACGTCTTCGCCTCGGCCCGCGACGATGAACTGGCCAGCCTCGCGGCGCTGCAAGACCTGGTCGCCCCAGGCGAGTCGGTCTACGTGCTGCAGGTGCCGGAGATCCCGGTGCCGCCGGGCCTCGTCGCCACGCGCACCGCCCAGGGCGTGCAGATGGTCGCCACGCGGCCGCTCTCGCCGCTCGCCGGCGAGGGCGTCGTGCAAGAGCTCGGCGAGGCCGACGCACCGGAGATGCTGGCCCTCGCGCAACTCACCGAACCCGGCCCCTTCCTCGCCCGCACGCACACGATGGGCCGCTTCATCGGCCTGCGTCTCCAGGGGCGCCTGGCCGCGATGGCCGGCGAACGCATGCGCTTTCCCGGCTTCACGGAAGTGAGCGGCGTTTGCACGCATCCAGACTTCCGCGGCCGGGGCTTGGCGGGTCGTCTGTCGTCGGTGGTGGCGCACACGATCCAGCAGCGGGGCGAGCAGCCCTTCCTGCACGCCTGGGCCAGCAACCGCGCCGCGATCACGCTCTACGAGGGGCTGGGCTTCGAGCGTCGGGCCGCGGTGCAGGTGGCCGTGCTGGCGAGGCCGTTGACAGAGGTGCGATGACGCGACGGCTCCTGCCGCCGGTGCTTCACGGGCCCGCCGCGCTTCTCGCCGGCGGTCATCGCGCTGACCACGCCGCTACGTGCGGCGCGCCGGGCGCCTGAACAGCATCACCTGGGCCCACATCGCCAAGGCGGTGAGAGACAGCATCAGCAACGCCAGATTCACCGGTCCCTGGTGGCCGAACCAGCCCACGGCATAAGCACCGGCGGCGCCCATCAACTGCTGCATCACCCCGCCCACCGCGGCCGCGGCGCCGGCCAGCGCCGGCACCACGCCCACGGTGCCGGCAAGGCTGGGCGGCATCAGCAAGCCGTGCCCCGCGCCCATGAGCAGCAGCGGTCCGGCAAAGGCCAGCGGCGTGTGCCACCCGGCCAGCCCGAGCCCGAGCACCAGCACGAGCCCGCCGACGGTGAGGCCCTGCCCGATCCACATGATGGGCCGCTCGCCCAGTCGGCGCACCAGGCGCGTGGTGATGAAGTTGCCGACGATGTACGACAGCGGCACGAACAGGATGTACCAGCCGATGCGCTCCGGCCCCACGCCCTCGCTGCCGAGCACGAGCGGCGCGCCGCTGAGGAAGGCGTAGAACGCCGCGGTCGTCAGCGCCAGCACGGCCACGTACAGCAGGAACTCCGGCTCGCGAGCCAGGCGGGCGTACGACGACAGCAGGCCACGCCACCACGGGTGCGCCGTCGCGTCGGCCGCAGCGACGGCGTCAGGCCGAGTTGGCCGGCCGGGCAGCCAGCGCAAGGCGGCCACCATCAACAGCAGCGACAGCGCCGCGATGAGCACGAAGTTGTCTTGCCAGCCCAGGTGCACGTGCACGTAGCCGCCCACCAGGGTGGCCGTCGGCGGGCACAGCCCCATGGTCATGCCGACCCAGCCCATGACGCGCGTGCGGTCGGGGCCCCGGAACAGGTCCTGCACGAGCGCGCGGCCCACCACCGTGCCGGCCGCAGTGCCGGCGCCTTGCAGCACGCGCGCCACGGTCAGCGTCGTCAGCTCGGTGGCCAACGCGGCCAGCAGCGAGCCCAGCACCGAGAGCCCGAGCCCGGCCAGCAGCACGCGCCGGCGCCCCAACCGGTCCGACAGCGGCCCGTACAGCAGCTGCAGGGCACCGAAGGCCACCACGTAGCCGCTGAAGGTGAGCTGCACGCGGGCCTGGCTGGCGCCGAAGATCGCTCCCCACTGCTGCATCGAAGGCAGGCAGATCGTCATCGCCAGCAGGCCGAATGCCAGCTGGGCCAGCACGGTGGCGACGAGCGCACCGCGCGGCGGGGGTTCAGGGTCGGGATGCAGCGTGGAGTGCCTCGAGCGGGCCCGCGAGGTCACGGGCGATGCCGGACCTCTCGCGCCCGCCAGCCAGGACGACGGCGACGAGCGGGGCGAGAAGGAGCGGCGGTCAGCGCGGCATCAGAACGACACCTGCCGTGCGTCGACGTCGATGTGCACCGAGTCGCTCCCCAACATCGCCATTGCCGCGCGCGCGAAGTCGCCGCGCAGCGCCTCGTCGGCCTCGAAGCCGCGGGCGCCGATGGCTTCGGCCAGCACGATCAGCTTGTCGCGCGTGAGCACCTTGCCGATGGGCCGCAACGGTTCGCACTCGTAGGCCACGAAGCGGTCGTCGAGCCAGCGTCGCGCGTCTTCGACGGCTTGTGGCGCGCTGCCTTGCGGCAGGTGGCAGAGGACCTCGGTGGGGCCGAAGGACAGGCGGACGGTCGCTTTCATGATGATGGGCAAGCCGCTGGGCTGGGGTGTCGTCAGTCTACGCCGCCGGCTTGCGCAGAATGTCGCCAATCGACCTCTGGAGTCCCCCATGGAGAACCAGCCCTTGCTCCGCGCCCTGCGGGCCCGCTTCGAGAAGCACGGGCACCGGCACCCCGGCATCGGTTGGGCGGAAGTGCGAGCCCGGCTCGAAACGAGCCCGCAGGCTTTGCGGTCGTTGGGCGAGATGGAGGCGACCGGCGGCGAACCGGACGTGGTGGCCCCGGACGAGAAGGCCGGTCGCTCGGGCGGCTTCGTGTTCTGCGACTGTGCAGCCGAGAGCCCGGCTGGCCGCCGCAGCCTCTGCTACGACCGCGCGGCCCTCGACTCGCGCAAGGAGAACAAACCGCAGGGCAGTGCCCTCGACATGGCCGCGGCCATGGGCATCGAGTTGCTGACCGAGGAGCAGTACCGGGCGCTGCAACAACTCGGCGAGTTCGACACCAAGACCTCGAGCTGGGTGCTCACCCCGCCGGACGTGCGCGCGCTCGGCGGTGCCCTGTTCTGCGACAGGCGCTATGGCAGGGTGTTCGTGTACCACAACGGCGCGCCGTCGTACTACGCGGCGCGGGGCTTTCGCGGTTGGCTTCGGGTGTGACGCGGGCCGACGCGCGCCCACTCGCACCCCCAGTGACCCGGGTCGCCATCTCGGCCCAGCATTCGGGCAGAACCGGCCTGGGTGCGGCCCGCGCCAGCGCGCCTTCGTGTGGCCCTTCGTGTTTCCCTGAATGCCACCCGCCGGGCCGCGGCACACACTGGCGCGCCCATCACTACGCTTCCGCGCCGTGCCGATGAACCCCCTTCCGTGCTTCCGCCCCACGTTCCTGGCGCTGGCCGCCAGCGTGCTCGCGATGGCCTGCTCCGCGCCGACGGCACCAACGTCCACCGCCGCCTCGGCCACGACCTCCGCGGCAGCGACACCGGCTGCGGCCCCGGGGGCCGCGGGCACGGGCGCCTGCACCGCCACGGCTGCCGCACTCACGCTGCCCGGCGTGCGCATCGTCGAGGCCGTGGCCGTGGAAGGGGGCGTCACGCGTCCGCCTGGCGTCACCGCCGGCCCCACGCTCGCTGCGCACTGCAAGGTCAGTGGCCGCATGAACGAGCGCATCGGCGTCGGCGGCAAACCCTTCCACACCGGCTTCGAGCTGCGCCTGCCCGCGCAGTGGAGCGGCCGCCTGCTCTACCAGGGCGGCGGCGGCAACGACGGCGTCATCCGCCCTGCCGTCGGCCCGCAGGCCGCGCCGGGCTACGCACTCAACCGCGGCTTCGCCATCGTCACCACCGACGCCGGCCACCAAGGGCCCGATGCCAGCTTCGGATTCGACCCGCTGGCGCGCGTCGACAACGCCTACGCCGCGCACGACCGCGTCGCCACGGTGGCCAAGGAACTGGTGCGCCGCTTCTACGAGCGCCCGGCCGAGCGTTCGTACTTCATCGGCTGCTCGGGCGGCGGGCGCCAGGGCATGATGTTCACGCAGCGCTTCCCGCAGCACTTCGACGGCGTCATCGCCATGGCGCCGGCCATGCGCGTCTCCAAGGGCGCCACCATCGCCGCCGCGTGGGACACGCAGGCGCTCGCCGCCATCGCGCCCAAGGGCGCCGATGGGCAACCGGTGCTGAGCCAAGCGCTCACGAACGACGATCTGGCGCTGCTGCGCAAGGGCATGCTCGACGCCTGCGACGCCGCCGACGGTATCGCCGACGGCCTCGTCTCCAACCCCGCCGCCTGCAAGTTCGACCCGCGCACGCTGATGTGCGCGGCCGAGAACGCGAAGACGCCGCAGTGCCTGGCCCCCAGCCAGGTGGGCGCGCTGAAGAAGATGTTCGCCGGGCCGGTGAACTCGGCCGGCCGCCCGCTCTACTTCGGCTGGCCCTGGGACCCGGGCATCGGTCATCCGCAGAACGACTGGCGCATGTGGCGCCTCGGCACGGCCGCAGCGGGCCAGCCGAACAACTCGCGCCACGTCTTCCTGATGCAGGACGCGCTGCAGGGCTACTTCGTGACGCCACCCGACCGCTCGCTCACGGTCTTCAACTTCAACTTCGACCGCGACCCGGCGCGCATGGACGCGCACTCG